>CBFDUR010000099.1:0-6732 GCA_965613005.1 uncultured Ignavibacteriales bacterium | reverse complement strand
CAATGTCCATAAAAAGCCGATTAGACTGAGAATTTGAGGCATTAACATAACAATATCAAAAGGTTGAGGTAAGTCATAAATTGTTATACCGGGTTTGGATGGAATTTCAAATAAAAAATAAAAAGAAATCAACGAAATGAAGATATAAAATAACCGATAGAAAGCGAGGGAATTCCCAAATTTCCCGGCAAAAAACATTTTAACTTTGTTGGAAGCAAGAAATGAATGAATTATTCCAAATAAAGCAAAGAGCAAAACAATAATCAGAACATCAAGAACATAATTACTCATAACTCTTTACGAAGGCGGGCAATTGGAAGTTTTAGTTGTTCCCTGTATTTTGCTATGGTTCTTCGAGCGATATGAATTCCTTCTTGATTTAAAATCTCAGCCAATTTATCGTCGCTATAAGGAACTTTCTTATTTTCGTTATTAATTATTTCTTTCAATCTTACCTTAATATATTTATTGGATACCTCCTCACCCGAATCGGTGCTTAAACCCTCGCTGAAAAAATATTTTAATTCATGAATTCCCATCGGACTTTGCACGTACTTACCATTAACCACTCTGCTTATCGTTGAAATGTCCATATTTATTTCATCGGCGATATCTTTATAAATCATCGGCTTTAAAAATTTTGGTCCCTTATCGAAAAACTCATACTGTTTTTCTACAATTGCTTGCATTATTTTCATCAAAGTTTCCCTTCTCTGTTGAATACAAGCAATAAACCACTTTGCAGATTCAAATTTTTCTCTCAAAAATTTATAAGTCTTTTTCTCTCTTTCCGAAGATTTTCTGTGCCTTTTGTTTTTATTAATCATTTCCAGGTAAGTTTTACTTAACGTAACGGAAGGAACACTTTTATCGTTAAGAGTGATAACAAAATCGCCGTCAATCTTCTCTATCAAAAAGTCGGGAGATATCTGGTTAAGCTCAACTGAACCGATATTTCCTTCCCCGGGTTTAGGGTTCAGTTTTTGTATTAGATCGATCGTCGCTTTTAGTGCATCATCGGTTAGATCCATTTCTTGTTTAACGGCATCGTATCTTTTCTGAATAAAATCATCAAAATGTTGTTCTAACAATTCCTCAGCGAGATAAGAATAATAGGGATCAAAATTACCGTTTTTTAACTGAACTAAAAGACTTTCTTTTAAACTTCTTGCAGCAATACCGATTGGATCAAACTGTTGAATTTTCTTTAATAAAGCTTCGGCATCCTCTTCGGAAATCTCCACATGTTCAAACATTCTGAGTTCATTCATGATGTCCTTTAAATCGCTTTTCAAATAACCGTCTGAATCGAGATTGCCGAAAATCTCCTCGCCCAAAAGATATAAGTCATCGCTAAGCTCTAACATTCTAAGTTGACTTCGAAGAAGTTCGGTTAAGCTTTCTCTTGCGGGTGTAAGCGGTTCATAAGCATTATCATCCCCACTTCTATTTAATTTTTCGTAATTAAACTTAGCATCACTGTCACCGTCATTCATAAAATCCACTAGTTCGAATTCATTCTTTTCGTTATCTTCGTACTCATCTTCCCGATTAGAATCTTCCTCTTTTTTGAGTGTATTTTCCAACAGTTCGATTTCCCCTTCTTGAATCTCTTCAAGAATAGGGTTTAATTCCAATTCGGTTTTTATTCTTTGCTCCAGCGCAAGAGTGTTCAATTGAAGCAATTTTTGATATTGGATTTGTTGCGGTGACAGTTTTTGTTGCTGCGATAATCTTTGACTCATTGATAACATAGTTTTACTTAAATGTTCTTCTTAAATTTGAATACCAATTTTTACCATACGAACGGATAAGTGAATTTTTACAAAACTCAATTAAACTTATATTGTTTTTTCTACCTTTTTCCAATGCCGGTATACATTCATCATATTGTTCATAACGTAAAACATCTCCTCCGAATTTCGATACTCTTATCGGAAAAAGATGGCATGAAACCGGTTTATTAAATTTTATTTTACCTTCCGAATAAGCTTTCTCAATTCCACATTTAGCAATATCCTTTTCGAAATAAACAAAAACACAGTCGCGGTTATTCACACTCCTGATCATCAACTCATCGTTTTTTGGTTCCCAAAATCCGTTATTTTTAATTTCTTCAATATTCCTGGTAGTTAAAAATTGCATTATTTCATCTAAGCTCTCATTTATTTGAATTATTTCCTCTTCTTTCAAAGGCGCACCAAAGATACTTTCCATCGTACAGCATGCTCCTTTACACTTTTCAAGATCGCACGAAAATTTGATTTCCGTAACTTCCTTTTTCAGCAATACATCTTCTACCGGAATAATATTAATTACAAACATTGGAATAATTTTTGTTAAAAGATAATAATTTGTAATCTAATTGAAAAGAGTAAAACAATCAAATTAAAATTTTTTGAAATATTTCATTTTGATTTCCACACTATTAGTTAAAAGCATATTTTTCTTTCTATCATAATTAATATCATACAAAAGATAATATTTTTTAATTTTTAAATAAAGTAATATCTCTTGATATTAGTTTAGTATTACCATAAATTATAAGAAAATTTTACTATTGCTAAGTAAAAACCTTATGCTAGTGTTAAGTTAATAATTTAGCGGGTAAGAAATCCAAATGAAATTTTAAATTGTTGCATAAAAATTTTTATTAAAAATGTGTTTTGGTTTTTTTTAATATCAAATTATCTGAGCTACAATATAATTTAGAAAGTTTAAAATAATAGTTATTTCTATTATCTTACTTATTTACTAAATTATTGAGACACAAATTAAGCGGGAAATAATTTAAAATGATTTCTCTTAAAAATAAAGTTGTTCTGATCACCGGCGCATCAAGTGGAATAGGATATGAATTATCGAAACAGTTGGCTAACGAGGAATGTAATATTGCACTTCTTGCACGTAGGGATAAAATCCTAGAAACTCTTATAGAAAGTTTGAAATACGAAAATAGGAAACATCTATATGTCAAATGTGATGTAGGTAATAAAGAAGAGGTTTTATCGGCTTTAACGGAAATAAGAAATAAATTTGGTGAAATCGATATTGCTATTTTAAATGCAGGCATCAGCTACCACTCCGGTGTTGAAAATTTTAGCTCGGAAAAGGCAGAAAAGATTTTCAATGTAAACGTATTCGGAATTATTTATTTTATAGAACAATTACTACCTGTGTTTATGAAAAATAAGTCAGGGATAATAGTCGGTATCTCAAGCTTGGCAGATGGAAAAGGTTTTCCTAAAAGCGGTTTTTACTGCGCCAGCAAGGCAGCCGTATCATTACTACTGGAAAGCGTTCGTATTGAATTAAAAAAATATAATATAAAGGTTATAACCGTTAAACCGGGATTCATAAAAACTCCGATGACGGAAAAAAATAATTTTCCAATGCCCTTTTTAATCGATGCATCAAAAGCCGCCGAGATTATCATACAAGGCATCAAAAAAGAGAAAAAGATTATTCAGTTCCCTTTTGGGATTGTTATGGGAGCTAAATTATTGAAAATATTACCGGACTCAATATTTAAAATAATTGCCGATAAAATTTGATAATTATGTAAAAATAATTTTTTTTGTATATAAATATTTTTATCATTCTGGAAATTCTATGAAAAATAAAATATCATTTTTTTTAGTTCTTTTCGTATTGATGCTTTTACCGATAAGTTGTATAAACAATACTAATAACCCTGTCGGCTCTCTCAATACGAAAATTAACATTTCCATGAAGCAAAATCTTTCTAAAAATGGGACCTCATTAATCTTATCAAGTAAAACAGACTCCCTATATGATTGTGCTAATTATTTGATAAATTATGCAATATTGAATCAGAGCAGTAATATTGAGATTAAATTTATTAATATAATAACTCCGGCGGCGTGTGTCGGCGGCACGGCTCCTGCTCAAGCATCAATAATAATAAATGGATTATCAACCGGAAAATATAATTTACAATTTTTAGCAAACGGTAGAGTATCTCAAACTACACTTACAGTCGATCCTAATTTTTACCAATTAGATAGCCTAAATAGTGAATGGGTTAAAGTTCCCGCTTCGAAGATATTACGAATACCTCCCAACACAATTTGGGGTTATGTGGGTTATTTTACCGATTCTCTTGTCACAAAAGTAAACTCATTTATCGATTCGTTAAAATCGTTGAGCGTTAAAAACAATAATTTCCTACCGGGGGATTACGGTAATTTTACCATCGATTCAACCGGTTATTTGCTTCCGCCCAAAGATAATACATACAAAGACATAAAATCCTTTATATTTGTTTATACCAATAATATTACAACGGTAATTAATTTAATGAGATATTACGGCAAAAATAATCTGATTAATATTTCATTATTCACTTCTATTGGGGATGTCTATTATAGTTGGAATTTGCCGGCTGTAAAAAAATAGGACTCAATATCGGAAATATATTTAGGAGTTGTAATTCGATAACTTATTTTATTCCACTCCTAAAAGTATTCTATATAAAATAATCTACTAGTGATTACATGACGATTATATTCTAAAAAGAAAATATTTTGCATTTTGATTGTTTGATGAAAAATAATTTCCAATGTTTAGACCATCGTTATACCAAGAATTATATAATAAAAGGATACACAATAAATTACCTTTATATTTGATTTCGGTCTAAAAGGTCATTCCCATCAAATCTGCAACGGTTGAATAAAAGAGGGAGAATCCAATTAATGAAAAAATTACTCTTAATTACTTTATATATTATTTATTCAATGCCTCTAGCGGCTCAAACAAACAGCGATATTATTCTCAGCGAAATAATGTTTAATACCAAATCAGGCAATAATGAATTTATAGAATTATATAACACAAGTAAAACGGCTTCTTACAATTTAAGCGATTATAAAATAATTTATTCTTCATCCAAAGCCGACAAAATAATTCCGGTTCTAAATGATTCGATCCTTCACCCGAATTCTTTCACTGTTATTTTGGAAGGCGATTATAAAATCGATTCAGGCATTTATGAAAACATCATTCCACCGGGAACGTTATTATTTAAAACTGTTGATAATGCTTTCGGAACTTCTGGAATGGCAAATACTTCCAATAGAACTATTGGATTTTGCAATTTGCAAACCGTTCTTCGTTGTTTGATCGGTCCTGACAATGATACTCTTGAGACTTATACATATTCTGCAAATAATAGTACAAATTCATCTGATGAAAAAATAATTCTTAATTCTGATGATTCGAAAGCTAATTGGAAAAATTCGAAAGTAAAATTTGGCACACCGGGTTTCCGAAATTCAGTAACCCCTTTTAATTATGACTTGGAATTAGCTACATTAACTTATTATCCGGAAATTCCTATTAGCGGTAATGATGTAAAATTACAAATAGGGATAATAAACAATGGATTAAAAACAGCGAATAATTTTTCTGTTAAACTTTATAACGATACCAATTCCGATTCATTGAGTGAGGAGCAGGAATTAATTAGCTCGAAAAATATTTTAACATTATTACCCAAAGACTCACTCACAACAGATATAGTATTAAAATCTGTTATACATGGAAGTTATAACTTAATAATAAAAATAGATTTTGCACCGGATGAAAAATTATCTAACAACCGGAAATATTTTCCTTTAAAAGTTTATCGGCGGGAACATAATTATAACGACGTAGTAATTAACGAAATTATGTACGCTCCATATAATGGTAAACCGGAATGGGTTGAGTTGTATAACAGGTCGGATTCTATAATCAATTTGAAAAAATGGAGCATATTGGATAATCAACATAAACAGACTATTACATCTCAAGATTTGACAATTCCTTCAAAAACATTTATTGTCATCAGCAAGGACTCTTCAATTCTAAATTATTATTCAATCCCTTCTAAAATAATCATAACAAACTTGCCATCACTCAATAATTCCGGAGATGCAATTGTAATTAAAGATTCGTTAGGTATTTTAATAGACAGTTTAAGTTATCTTCCTTCTTGGGGTGGGAACAGCGGTAAGTCCCTCGAACGAATTAATTCCAATTTTTCTTCAACCGATAACTTAAATTGGACTACTTCAAAAAGTACCGAAGGCGGAACCCCCGGAAAAATAAATTCCGTAACCCAAAAAGATTTTGATTTAAAATTGGTAAATATACTTTTCACTCCTCCTCACCCTTTCAACGGTGAAAACGTCTCAATTGCCGTTAAAATAGAAAACATTGGTATAAGCGCTGCTGATTTTAGTATAAACCTTTTTCCTTGAGGACAATGCTACTGTTGGGTACTCTTTTAGAGATGATAATTTAGATACTGTAGCCGGCACTTATTTAATGGAGTCTAACATTTTTACTTTACCGGGAAACGATTCTTTGATAACCCCTTCGCTTTTTACTATTCAAGGACTAAAAGACGAAACCGGTATTTTGGCAGTTCTAAATTTTAATAAAGATCAAGATAGTACTAATAATGTCTTTTATAAAACTATATTTCTCAGACATCAACCATCTTCAATAGAGGTAAATGAAATAATGTATAATCCGTCGGGTGGTGAACCTGAATGGATCGAGCTGTATAATACTACTACTAATTCAGTCCGACTTAAAGGTTGGTCGATTAGCGATGTATATACTAAACCAAAACATTTAATTATTAACGAAGATTTGTTTATTGCACCCAACGCATATTTTATTATTTCCAAAGATTCATCTATTTATGATTACCATAAATAT
>CBFDUR010000098.1:0-6733 GCA_965613005.1 uncultured Ignavibacteriales bacterium | reverse complement strand
CAGAACAGATTTAATAGCCGCTTCACCGACAGAATAATATTTAATTATAGCATTCATATTCATTGAATCGGTAACAATCAATCCATCGAAGCGCAATTTTTCTTTAAGAATACCTGTAATAATCGGTTTGGAAAGACTGGCAGGAGCGCCCGTAGAGTCTATCGAAGGAACAGCGAGATGACCCACCATTATAGTGTGTAATCCCGCTTGTATTGATTTCTCAAAAGGCACCAGTTCATTCTTAAGTAATTCTTGTTTACTTAAATTTATAGCAGGCAGTTCTCGATGAGAGTCTGTTTGAGTACTTCCGTGTCCCGGGAAATGCTTTGCGGTGGTTAATGTCCTTCCTAAAGTTGCACCTTCAATAAATTTTATGCAATAATCCGAAACAATTTTTTTATCTTCGGAATAAGCCCTGGTATTAATGATAGGATTGTTAGGATTATCATTGATATCCGCAACCGGAGCAAAATTTTGAGTAACGCCTATTGCTCTGCACTCTTGAGCTACTTGCAGTCCCATTTTATAAGCTAAAGTTTTATCGCCGGTAGCAGCTAGTGCCATATTGCAGGGGAATTCAATTCCGTCGGTTAATCTCATGGCAAGTCCCCGTTCAAAATCTGAAGCAATGAGCAAAGGTATCTTTGCCAGTTTTTGAGTTTTTTTTATCAAAAGTGCTTCATTAATTATATTACCTTGAAAGAATATTAATCCGCCTACCTGCATATTTTTTACTAGTGAAACAATCCTTTTATATTCGTTTGAATCCTCATTCATATAGGTGCCTTTGACCCAAGGCATTATCATTTGTGCACATTTTTGACGCAAAGACATATTGTTTAAGTTGTCTTCAATTTGTTTGATATCATTTCGACTTAAATGGAAAATATCTTTATAGGTCTTTATTTTTTTATTTACTTTAATCATTAGATTATTCACTGAGTAGTTTATTATACTGTGAATTCAAAAAACATAGTTAACAATATTATATTTGAACCGGATAAAAAAAACAGATGTTTATTCGATTTAAAATAAAAACAACATAAGATCGGCTGATAATAATCCCTGAGCTTTTGTAAAATCTTCAGAAATTTTTTCCCGTGATACCCGGAGTCCAAAAAAGATTATTTTTCGATAGCTTTTATAACTGCGTCATGAACTACGGGTCTAACGGCTCTAATCTTAATGTCTTTTCTTGTTGGATAAACTCTATTGGTTAGAAATACAACAAAAAGCTTTCGAGTGGGGTCTGTCCAAACTGAGGTACCGGGAAAACCGAGATGCCCATAAGAAAGATTACTGAAAAAATGCCCTGCGGATGATCTTTTAGGCGACTTGGTATCCCAACCAAGCGCTCGAGTACTAAGATTGGATTGTTTTTTAATAAATAAGTTTACTGTAGAAGCTTTAATAAATCTCCTGCCTTGATAAACTCCCTTTTGTAAAAGCATTTGCAATAATTTAGCTAGGTCGGAAGCATCTGAGAACAAACCTGCATGTCCGGCAACCCCTCCCAACAATGCAGCGGTTTCGTCGTGTACGGTTCCACGTATTTGTCTGTGTCTCCAATAATTATCATATTCCGTCGGTGCAATTTTGTAAATCAAAGACTTTGGCGGATTAAACATGGTACTGGACATTCCAAGAGGTTCGAATATTTCTTTTTCGGTAAATTGATCTAACCTTTCGCCGGTTACCTTCTCAATAATTTTTCCCATAACAATCATATTAAGATCGGAATAAACCATTTTGCTGCCGGTACGATAGACTAAAGAATCGTTGTAGATTTCATTTAATACAGCTTGCGGTTTATTTTTAACGGTATCAAAAGAAGCAAGCTTTCGTGTAATATCCGGGCGCAAACCACTGTCGTGTACCAATAAATTTCTGATTGTAACATTTTCCTTTCCATTGACTCCGAATTGAGGGATGTACTTTGCAACCTTGTCATCCAATTTAAATAAACCCCTGTCATAACAAATCATTGTTGCGGTAGTTGTAGCGATAACTTTAGTCAGAGAAGCAAGATCATACATGGTATTTCTTGATATGACACCTGAAGTATCGTTATACGTATAATGACCGTAGGCTTTGAAATGGAGAATTACTCCATTTTGAGCTACCAATAGTTCAGCTCCAGGAAATGCCGAATCACGAATGGCAGCATTAATTACACTATCAACTCCTTGAAAATTTTTATTTTCTTCGACAAGTTTAAATCGACTAATCGGACGTAATGCGCTTTGTGGTAACTCTATTCCTGTAGAAAATTTAGCTTTCGTTTTAGGAATGTTAATTGGAAGTTTTCCTTGAATAGGTATTTCCCCGAATAAGGCATCAGCTAAAGCAATTTCCGATAAATTATTTTCGCCGTAGTTACACAAATAAGTTTTTGCTCCCGGAAAAGTAGAAAGGATATACGGATTTCCATGCGATAACAAAACAACGGGTTTCTTTAACGATAAAATATCTCTAACGAGTTTAGGTTCAGATCTATTAAGTCCGATTTTCCCACTATATGCCCTTATCTTTGTATAAACCGAAAGAAGAATAATATCCGATCTTTTGGCGGCTCTTAAAGCGGAACGATAAATTGATCTGTTGGAATTTTCTAATACGGTTACAGTTCTTAAATTATTAGTTTCCTGCGAAAGGGTACTGTTAAATAATTTTTCAACGCCGGCTTGATCGTTATCAAGAATAGAAATACTAGCATACTTTATTCTAGTATCGGAAGAAAGTGGAATTAGATTGTTTTCATCTTTAACCAATGTTATAGATTTTCGTGCTAATTTATTAGCAATTTCCCAATGAGAATTAGTTGCAACTTTAAACGGAATTTTACTAATATCTACAAAACGGTTTTTGTCAAGTCCTGCCCATTTTTTAGCAATTAATATTTTAGTAACAGCATCATTCAAACGTTTATCGGATATTTCACCTTTTTTAACTGCATCTACAATAGCTTTAATTGCCTCACCGGTATTGTGTGGTAGAAGGATTACATCATTACCGGCATTCAATGCTTTTATTACCGCTTGATCGGTATTATAGGAATTGGTAATTGCGTGCATTCCCATGGCATCGGTAACAACCAAACCATTAAAGCCGAGTTTCTTTTTTAGCAAATCCGTAACAATATTTTTAGAAAGTGTTGCGGGAATATCTCGAGATTCGAACGCGGGAACATGCAGATGCCCAACCATTATTGACATTACTCCGTTTTTAATATCAGATTCAAACGGAGGTAGCTCAACTTTAAATAATTCTTTTTTTGTACCCGGTATAGTCGGCAATCTACGGTGTGAGTCAACACTAGTGTTACCGTGTCCCGGAAAATGTTTTGCCGTTGCAATCATGTCTCCGTCTTGCATCCCTTTGATAACTGCAACACTTAATTTTTTTACTAAATTAACATTATCGCTAAATGACCTGACATTAATAATAGGATTATTTGGATTTGTGTTTACGTCCGACACAGGCGCATAATTTTGTTGAATGCCGATAGCTTCACCCTCGATGGAAATTATTTTGCCCATTTGGTATGTTAACAATGAATCGTTTGCTGCACCGACGGCCATGTTGGAAGGAAAAGAAGTTGTTCCGTCAATTCGAAATGCAAGACCGCGTTCAAAGTCGGAAGATATTAATAATGGAATTTTAGATTCCTTCTGAAGCTTGTTTATAATGAATGCACTTTCATATACATCTCCGGTTCCTAAAATAATTCCCCCAACTTTTAAATCTTTAACTTCATGTAATGCTTTTTGAAATTCCAATGCATCCCAACTAAAATATTTACCGCTGATTCTCGGAAAAATAACTTGGGCTGCCTTTTCTTCAAGTGTCATTTGAGAAAGTGTTTTTTCAACCCAAGGGTTATTTACTTTACTAAAGACACCTGAATAACTAGAATCACCTTTTACGATGGAAGCATTATTATTACATGTTCCTCCCAGAAAAACATAGCTGAAAAGAATAAATAAAACGAAGCTTATCATTGCCGGATTAAATATTTTTTTAGTCATTTATTACTCATCCTCCTTTACTTTGGTTTTCTTACCGAATTCAGGGTTTAACGGCAAGAATTTAGTGATAATGAACGCGGGTATTGTGGAAATAGATACCCAAATAAAAAAGTGCTTATAACCAATAATAGATTGAAGCCAACCGCTAAACATACCGGGAATCATCATGCCTAGGGCCATAAATCCGGTTGCAATGGCGTAGTGTGATGTTTTATGTTCGCCTTCGGATATATAGATAAGAACTAATAAGAATGCAGTAAAACCAAATCCATATCCGAATTGTTCAAAAGCAACACTGAGATTTATTAACCAAAGATTTGTTGTCTGTGTATATGACAAATAAACGTAAACCAAGTCAGGTAAATTAATAGCGATTAGCATCCACCACATCCAGTATTTAACTCCCTGTTTAGCGGCAACTAAGCCGCCGATAATTCCTCCGATGGTTAGAGCGATGATCCCAACCGTTCCGTAAATAAATCCAATCTGACCCGTTGTCAGCGCTAAACCACCGACTTCCTGTGCATCTAATAAAAATGGGGTGGCAAGTTTTACTAATTGAGCTTCACCCATTCGATAAAGTAATATGAATCCGATTATCACCCAAATTTTGTCTTTTTTAAAGAATAGCGCAAATGTTTTAAAAAATTCTTCTAATGCATTTTTAATAGATGCTTTTTCAACAACCGATTTATCTGATTCAGGGAACGGAAGAATAAATTTATGATATAGAAATAAAGCAATAAACATTCCCGTAAGTACAAAGAAAGTAATAATCCATGCTAACGGAATATTACCGGCTCTTGCGGTGAATCTTGCGGAGGAAAATGTCGTCAATTTTGGATCCAGTTGAATAACCGCCATTGCGGGTTTATTCCAATTATTTGAATTAAAAACAAAGTGAGTACCTTCTACTAGAGATATACTTTTGTCGCCGGATTCTCTACCGAAATTTACAACTATTTTTTCCCCCGGTTTTGGTTTATTTGAAAGTTGAAAATAGATGATTTCAACATTTCCGGTTAATTTCGATTTGGTCGGCTTCTTAATTTCCGGACCAAAATCTTTCTTTAAAAAATCTTCCAGGGGCAAAACGATAGTCTTTTCCAACCAAGAAGGTCCATTATTTCTTTTTAAGAGAGATGTTTCTTTACGTTCGGCAGATTCATAAAAACCATGAGAAGTATTCCAAGTCGTTGCGAGATTAATTATCGAATCAGCCTCGGTTTTAGATATGTTTTTGGTACTAACCGTAAATGTATTGGGGAAAGTAACAATTCGAAGGTTACCCGTTTCTTTCGGGAAATTCACAGTAGAGGGGTAAACAATTTGAGTAATTTGTTTATTCGGTTTACTGTAAACATTAATATTTACCGAAGGCAGACCGCTGTGGCTTTCGATGTAGCCGGCAAGTATAATCAAAATACCTTGTCCAAATATCATTGCGACCCTATAAAAAGTACTTCTTATCCCAACAAACCAAGCCTGTTCATGTTCGGATAACCCCAGCATATAGAATCCGTCCGCAGCTATGTCATGTGTTGCGGAACTGAAAGCTAAAAGCCAGAAAAATGCCAATGTGTATCTAAGGAAGTTTGGTCCCGGTATTGTAAGAGCAATTCCTGCTAATCCTGCTCCAACTAGTAATTGCATAATGATTACCCAGAATCGTTTCGTTTTTAATATATCGACAACCGGACTCCAGAACGGTTTTATTATCCATGGCAGATAAAGCCAACTTGTGTATAATGCAATATCTGTGTTCGAAATCCCTAATCGTTTATACATAATGACTGAAACCGTCATAACAACTACGTAAGGTATGCCCTCGGTAAAATATAGAGTAGGAACCCACGCCCAAGGATTTCTATAGCTGACTTTTTTAGTTGTCAAATTAATCCTCCTGATTAATATTAATGGATAAAATTTTAACAGTAATGATTATTGTTTTCCCGGTTTTGAGATAATTTGATATGAATTCCTATAATATATAACAAAAAAGAGAATTTAAATTTTTATTTCGCATAAGTGAAAAATAATTCTTTAGCTAATAAAACTGCTCCTTCAGCAGGTGATTTCTCTGCTTCTCTGATTTTAACATGAGGCAGTCTATCCTGTATCTTTTTCAACAATGTATGTAAGAAAATGTTATCTGTGGTTATTATTCCACCTATTAAAACTAGATCCAAAATCGGTTGTCTTATTTTTTTTACCATTGCGGTGATGTGTAAAAGTAATTCTTCGGTTTCCTCTTCCACAATTCTCATACTTTCATTATCGCACATATTAGCTGCTTCCAAAACCAAAGGTGCAGCGGACGCAATTTCGAAATTGTTTTTATAAAGAGCATTGATAAGAGTTTCCTGACTGTCGATGCCGAAAGTATCTTTTAATAGTTTTGTAATCAAAGAATGTTCACTACGTCCGTCAAAATCTTTGGAAACAACAGTTAGTCCCTTTTTACCTATTACAAAACCGCTGCCTTCATCCCCTATAAGCCTTCCGAATCCTCCGACACGATGGATATTTCCCTCAGGATCTTTACCAAACATAATAGAACCGGTACCGGCAATTAAAATGCTTCCTGCTCTACCTGAGAATGCTCCTTCCAATGCAACACGGGCATCACTTTCTACATGCAATATATTAAATTTAATTCCTTTTGAATCGGTATAGGCAATAAATGATTTTTCTAAATATTCAGC
>CBFDUR010000097.1:0-6752 GCA_965613005.1 uncultured Ignavibacteriales bacterium | reverse complement strand
TCCCTCGAAGGGTCGATTGCGTGAGGCTGCGTTGTCTACGCTCGAACGGGCAGGCCTGCAGTTTCGCGTTTCTGGGCGACGCCTCTTCTCGGTCTGTGCGGACACCGGAACGCGGATCATCTTTACGAACACGGCGGATGTTCCGGTTCTCGTTACTTAACAGGAACCCTCGACATTCACATTGAACTGGAAGAAAAACTGGCTAAATTTTTTAATAGAGAAGCCGTATTATTATTTAGCACCGGATACCAAACAGCACAAGGTATTATTCCTACGTTGGTACAACGGGGAGATTATGTAATTTCCGATAAAGATAATCATGCTTACATAATTGCAGGCAATTTAATGGCAAAGGGTGCTTTAGCAGAATTCATTCGCTATAAACATAATGATATGGACGATCTTGAAAGAGTTGTAAAAAAATTACCACCCGATTCAAGCATGTTAATTGTTAGTGACGGTGTTTTTAGTACCGGTGGTGAAATTGTAGACCTCCCGCGATTGAATAAATAGCAAAAGAAGTAAATGCAAGAATATTAATAGATGATGCTCATGCGATTGGCATCATAGGAAAAGGTGGAAGAGGAACGGCAAGCGAATTTGATTTGGAAGATGAAATTGATTTAACCATGGGTACCTTTAGCAAGACTTTTGCTTCTCTTGGAGGATTTGTAGTCGGTGAGGAAAGAGTAATCAACTATTTAAAACATTATTCTCCGGCTTTAATTTTCAGCGCCTCGCCTACCCCCGCCGCTGTTGCCGCTGCATTAGCAGCTTTAGAAATATTAGAACAAGAACCGGAAAGGGTAACACAACTTGTTAATAATGCGGAAAAAGTCCGGAAATCTTTAAAAGAAGCCGGCTTTACTGTGATTGACGGACGTACAGGCATCGTTCCGGTAATTATCGGTGATGATGACTTGGCTTTTAAAATGTGGCGAATGCTATATGATGAAGGAGTTTTTGTAAATGTTTTTATTTCGCCGGGTGTCCCTCCTGGTAAACAAATGATGAGAACAAGTTATATGGCAACTCACGAAGAAAAACATCTTAATACTATAATTGATGTTTTTATTAAAACGGGAAAAAAATTGGGATTAATTTAAATTGTTTAATAGTAAATATTTAACCAAAAAGTATATCTGAAAAGCAAGGGTATGCTTTTTTTTATTTTAAGGTGTAAGATATGAGTTCTATTAACATTACAACCGTCAATAATAAAAATGACTTAATGCGCTTTATAAAATTTCAATGGAAAATTTATCAAGGTGATAAGCATTGGGTCCCACCTTTGTTGATGGACAGGAAGAAAATTTTAGATAAGCAGAAAAATCCTTTTTTCAAACATGCCGAAGCCGAATATTTTTTAGCAGAGCGCAACGGGGAAATTGTCGGAAGAATTGCTGCAATTAAAAATGACTTACACAATAAATACCATAATGATAAAACTGGGTTCTTCGGCTTCTTTGAATGTATCAACGATCAAGAAGTAGCTAATATGCTGTTTGACAGCGCAAAAAATTGGTTAAAAAGTAAGGGGCTTGATACGATGAGAGGGCCTGCTAATCCTTCCAGTAACGACGAGTACGGTATGTTGCTTGAGGGCTTTGAAGATGAAGCTAGAATATTAATGACTTATAATCCGAAATATTACTTGCAACTATGCGAAAATTACGGGTTTAAAAAAGTGAAGGACTTATACGCATATAAACTTGAACACGATAAAGTAATCAGCTCGAGTAAACTAAAACGTGTTGCCGAAATCGCTGCTAAAAGAGCGGAAATAAAAATTACTCAACTCAATATGAAAAACTTTTATTCCGATGTGGAAAAAGTAAAATTTGTTTATAATAAAGCATGGGCTCCGAATTGGGGGTTTGTTCCGATGACGGACGAAGAGATCGATGCTCTGGCAAAGGATCTTAAACCCTTAGCAGAACCTTCTTTAGTCCTTTTTGGTGAAATTAAAGGTAATCTTGTCGGTTTCGCTTTAACATTGCTTGATTATAATTATATTTTTAAACAACTGAACGGAAAATTATTGCCATTTGGATTTTTAAAACTTTTTACACAAAAGAAAAAAATTGAATGGTGTAGAATAATTACTTTAGGAATCATTCCGGAATATCAAAAAAGAGGATTAGACGCTGTTTTTTATTGGGAAATTGTAAATCGAGCTCACAATTTGGGTGTAGATTTAGGTGAAGCTAGCTGGATTCTGGAAGATAATGATATGATGAACAGAGGTGCGGAAGTGATGAAAGGCGAACTTTACAAAAAGTACCGGATTTATGATAAAAGTTTAAGATAGATTTAAATCTTTAATCTATGAGGCGTATCTAAAAAATTCGTTTTTAAGTCTTTGAATTGTGAAAATTAAAAAAATCAAAGCTTTTTCACATGAATAATTCCTTTAATGAATATTCATCTGTTATGGCTTAAAAGGACATAATCCTATTTAAAATTACCTTTTAAAGCAGCATCATATTTTGCAGCGTGTGAAGGATCAATCCGTTTGAGAATTCGAAAGATGTTTTTATCAGGATAACCTTTTAAATGAGCAACTATCTCACCGCTTCTAGCTTCAAAAAACGTTCGCATCAGAACACTATTAAAATCTATATTGGCTCTAAGTTTAGCTAGGGCTTTTATAGTAGCTACAATTTTTCCCTGTCCTATTTTTTTATTTATCTCATAATAATCAATACCATAATAATATTCATAGAAAGCCTTTCTGAAGGGTCTGTATTTATCATTTAATAAATTATCCACTAATCCGGCTCGGTTATATCCGTTTGTAGTATTTGTCCATCCTTTTGGAAAACCGGAACTAGCTCCACGGTTTACGATATTTATTGCTTTAGTAAACATTGAAGTACCACCGAATTCCTCCCATGAATCCAAATCGAAACCTATAATTATGTAAGCATAATAATCTAAAAAACTAGTTAACGGATTGAATGAAATTTGATTTTGATAAAGAGCTTGTCCCTTTCGATAATTAAATGACCAGTTAGGGTCATTGATACTGAGCATTAAAGTAGTATTATCGGAATTATAAATAGGCCTTTGACTTGTTACCACTACCTGTGCATTAAAATTACCGTTATTAGTAGCAGAAGTCATAAAAATATCCATTGCACAATTAATTTTACCTCCTTGCCATTCTCCGGAAGTAAAATGAGTAGTATTCATATATTGAGTGATTACTGATTTAAAACCGGGAAGTAAGCCTTTCTGAGAAAGCGATAAATTATCTGTATTCACCGAGATGGTACAATTCAGTTCCTGAGGATAAGTTGTAATTGTCAAAAGGAATAAGAAAACTAATATAAATTTCATCTTTAATCCTTAAAATTCTAAATAATAGTTGATTTAATATATAAATTTCCATATTATCTAGCAACAAAGTAAAAAATACCTAAAATTATGCGCATTAAGATAATTATTGCAGCTATTATTGCAATAAATAATTTTCTTTTTTCACAAACGATTGCCGGTGCAAAACAAAATGCTATGGCAAACGCAACCGTAGCGCTTAGTAATGATGTATTTGCACATTTTAATAACCCCGCCGGATTAGCACAAATGAATTGGCGTGAGATAGGGATTTATTACTCTCCTGCTCCATTTGGATTTACCGAACTTGCAAATGCATTTCTTGCTTATAACGAACCATTAGGCCCTGCTTCATTGTCTTTCGGGGCTAAAACATACGGTTTTAAATTGTATAGAGAAAATAATATTTCAGCAGGCGCTGCCTACAATTTCTCAAATAAATTTTTTGTGGGATTTACTCTTAACTTTCGTTCGCTTTCCATTAAAAATTACGGAAGGGCGACTGCCTTTTATTTGAACATTGGTACACTAACATACATTACTCCAAAATTACGCTGGGGCTTCTTTGGCTTCAATATTAACCGGGCATCGTTAGGAAAGGAAAAAGATCAGATCCCCGTCATTTTAACTACAGGTTTTAGTTACGATGTATTGAATAATCTCGATGTTAATATTGTATTGGAAAAAGATATTCATTTTAATCCGTCATTAAAATTCGGAATAGATTATTTACTTATTGAAAATCTTTCACTACAAGCCGGTTTTTCAAATGAGCCGGCTAAATTTTCTGCCGGTGTAGGTATTTATTATTCTTACTTTAATTTTAATTATGCGTTTTATACGCATCAAGTACTTGGTTTAACTCATCAGATCGGTCTTATAATAAATTTTGGCAATATTCATAGCAGGAAAGCTCAAATCAGATCTCATCTCGGTATCTATAATAATAAATAATACATGAACATAAATATTCAACGTCTATCTTAAAACGACAATTTGATTTTATTGATTTATTGAGTTCAAACTAAAAAGAACTTGTTCTCATTACTTATAAAATAAATTCTTTATTAAAGGGAATTGTTACATACGTGAGAAAATCCAAAATTATCGGTTCGACAATAATTCTTTGTTTGATGGCTATCCCAACGTTGTATTCACAGAGCGATAGTCTCACAAATCAGTATGAAGAGGTAATCAACAACCTCTTAGATGAATCGACGGAAACTTCCGATAATTCGGAATTGTACGATAATGTAGAGGAACTGTTAAATAACCCAATCGATATTAATTTTGCACAGATAAATGATCTCGAAAAAATCCCTTCCATTGATTTTACTACGGCAAGATTGATTATCGAATATAGAATTAAACACGGCAAATTTAGTTCTCCTCAAGAATTATACAACATTAAAGGTTTGACCGGAGAAAAAGCAAAACTTATTATTCCTTTTGTAAAAGTAAACCATTCAAAAAAAAACGGCCCAAATAAAAATAGACAAAAAGTTTTTCCGTCATGGTTAATTAACAATTCCAAACTTAATGTAAGAAGCAGAACAACTAAAAAGTTAGAAAAAACGAGAAATTATCCGCTTTACAATTTCATGGGTTCACCATATAAATTTTATAATAGATTTAATTATAAAGTAAATAATTACTACAAATTTGGTTTCCTAACCGAGAAAGACCCGGGTGAAAAAAGTTTTTATGATTTCACCTCATATTATCTCAGCATAAAGCATTTAAGTGTTTTCAATAATATTGTTCTCGGCGATTACATGATGGAGTTCGGACAAGGACTTGCTTTATGGAGTTCCTACGGTTATTCGAAAGGAAATGATGCTATTTATCCGGTAAAGAAAAACGGTAGAGGAATTGTCCCTTATACAAGCAGCGGTGAAAATAAATTCTTCAGAGGAATTGCAGCAACTATAAATTTTGATAATTTTAATTTAACAAGTTTTTACTCCTTACATCAATTTGATGCTAATATCGATTCGGCGAGCGGATTTATTGTTTCTACTCCAATAAATGGTTTCCATAGAAATTCATTGGAAATTTCCCGGAAAGATAAGGGAAGCGAAAGACTTTATGGCGTAAATTTATCTTTCACGCTAAAAAATATACTTAAGACAGGATTTCTTTTTTATAATTCATTTTTCAATCATTCTTTTACTCCTCAGAAAAGATTTGATAAGTCCGGGAGGGAATTCCGCTCTTATTCTGTTTTTTATGATTTAATATTAAACGGTTTTAATTTATTCGGCGAATTCAATTATAACGGTAAATCAATTGCAAGTATCAACGGGTTGTTATTTCAAGCCACTAATGATTTGATTTTTACTACAACTGTCCGGAGTTATCCATCAAATTTTGTAAATCTTCACGGATATGGTTTCGGTGAAAAAGCCGGTAAAACTCAAAACGAATTCGGTATTTATCTCGGTTTGAAATGGCGAACTTTTTTAGGTACGATTAATTTATATTATGATCAATTTAAATTCCCATATCCTATTTTTAGAGCTGTTTTACCTAGCGCAGGCGATGAATTATTTTTTAATTGGATTTCAAAACCGTTCAAATCTTCTAAATTCATATTCAGATTTAAGGAAGAAAACAAATTTGTAACAGGCGAATTAAATTTATTTAGAACTATGGTTAAAAGATCTAGAAAGAGTGTTAGAACAGAATTAACTTTTAAGGCTTTCAAAAATCTCAGATTAAGGGAACGATTCGAATTAAATTATTTCAATATAAGATCAATGAATTTAAAAGAAAACGGGTTTTTGTTTTTCCATGATATAAGATATACACATTCCAACAGGCTAAATATTTATGGGAGAATAATTTTTTTCAAAACCGATTCATTTAATTCAGCCGTTTATGAGTTCGAAAATGATCTAAGAGGAGTTCTTTACAATATTCCGTTATATGGAAAAGGTTTTAGATGGTACTTGTTGTTTAGTTATAGATTATTTTCACATTATATATTATCAATGAAATATTCTGAGACTATTAAATATGGGGTGGATTTTACCTCTTTAAGCGGAGAACAATTGGATAACATACTAAGCTTTCAAGTAGATATTAATTTTTAATACCATTGATGAAAATGTTATAAATAAATTCAATTATTACAAATAGCTCATTAGAAATAAATTTTTAATCTTCGCAATTAGAAATGAACATGGATAATGAAACATGATAATAAATTTCCAAAGAAAACCAAAGACGAAATGAATAAAGAATTTTATCTCAAACGGGAGTTTTCTCACCCTGGTTAAAATAATAGGGAGATTTTGAATTGAAATTTTTTCCTTCCGGTGGGAATGATTAAGTAATAAAGTTGTCCAAATTTTTTTAAGGGGGTGGAATAGAATAACTTGCATATAATACAAGAATAAATAACTGTTATT
>CBFDUR010000096.1:0-6792 GCA_965613005.1 uncultured Ignavibacteriales bacterium | reverse complement strand
TTTTGTATTTTGTTCTTACTTCGGCATAATGATTTTTATAGATATTATATCTTATTTCATTCTCTTGTAATAATTTCTCTTTTTCCTCGGCTGATGTGATGTCTTTTGCAACCATGAGTACAGAGTTCTCATCCAATTTCTCTTGAAGAACATTAACTACTTTTCTTAATTTTGCTTTTATCTTGGTAATTCTCATATTAACTTTTACATATTAAATATCTATTGCAGCTATAAATTATACCTTAAAATCTTATAGCTAAGAATGACATAATGAATTTTAATCTGGAGAAAATGGTTAACAGGAATAGCAGATGTTTTTGTTTAAATAGATCTACCGAATGATTTTAGATAAATACTATATCTCCTAAAAATATGAAAGAGAAATGCTCTTTTCTCTATCCCGGACTTCTAAATATAATAAAAATATATTTAAAAATTTCAACTAAATTTTGTGATTACAACGGAACTTCCAAATAAAAAATAAGGTTCAGAACTTCCGACCCATAGTTTAAATACAATTCAAAAACGGTATAATCACGAATTTAGTTCGTTAATAAAAATGTCGTAATCTTGGGGTGAAAGAATAACTTTAGGGTGTGGAATAGAATAACTTGTATATAATACAAGAATAAATAACTGTTATTTAGGAGTTGTAATTCGATAACTTATTTTATTCCACCCCCTAAAGAATCACAGCATTTATTAATACTTCTAAAATTATTTTTAATAAATAAATTTGTTGAGAGAATTATTTCAGAAAACACAAAAATTAACTTTTATAAAAGCGAAGGATAAAATGAAATCTATCAAAACTTCTTTTTTAACTTTTATTTTTATACTTATACTTTCTTCTTTGTTGTTAGCACAAAATCAGGGCGAAAAACTCAATTTAATGCCGGTCCCGCAAAGTACGGTTCTAATGCCCGGGAAATTTCGATTGGAAAAAAATTTTTCAATTACAATAAAAGGCAATCCAGGTAACCGGGTTTACGATGCGGCAACAAGAATGCTGAGACATTTATCAAGAAGAACCGGTTTATTTTTCTCTCAAGATTATATAACCGAAACTTCGGGAGGCGACACAAGTCAACTAGTGATTTTTTGTAAAAGACCCGGTAAACTTGGAATAAACGAAGTTGAATCATACATTCTTAATATTTCTTCGAACAAAATTAGACTCTCTTCAGAAACCGGTTTTGGAATATTACACGGATTGCAAACATTACTCCAATTATTAAACTCCGATACAAGCGGTTATTATTTTCCTAATGTTAGGATAAAAGATAAACCCAGGTTCAGATGGCGCGGTCTTATGATTGATGTCGCCAGACACTTTATGCCGATGAATGTTATCAAAAGGAATTTAAATGCTATGGAAGCATTGAAGATGAATGTGCTGCATCTTCATTTAAGCGATGATCAGGGATTCAGGGTGGAGAGCAAAATTTATCCGAAATTGACTCAATTGGGCTCAGACGGAAAATATTTCACTCAAGGACAAATTAAAGAAATTATTAAATACGCTTCCGACAGAGGTATCCGAATAATACCGGAATTTGACGTACCGGCACATACACAATCATGGTTTGTCGGTTATCCTCAATTGGCAAGCGCACCCGGTCCTTATTCAATTGCACGCAACTGGGGTGTTCATAATCCGGTTATGAATCCAATCAGTAACTTTACTTATAAGTTTTTAGATAATCTTTTCGGTGAGATGGCTAAGCTGTTTCCCGATCAATATTTTCATATCGGGGGCGATGAAAATAACGGAGTACAATGGAATGCCAATAAAAAGATACAGGCTTTTATGAAAATGCATCATATCCCCGATAACCGTGCTCTACAAACTTATTTTAATAAACGTGTTTTAAAAATACTTACGAAATATGGGAAAAAAATGATTGGATGGGATGAAATTCTACAGCCCGGCATGCCGAAGAATATTATTATTCAATCATGGAGAGGACAAAAAGCTCTGTTCAAAGCTGCACGTGAGGGTTATAAGGTAATTTTATCAAACGGTTATTATATCGACTTAAACCGGCACGCCGGCTATTATTACTTGAACGATCCTATTCCGCCCGACTCGATTTTAAGTGAAAAAGTTAAAAGGAATATTTTAGGTGGCGAAGCAACCATGTGGAGCGAAATGGTAACGCCTGAAAATGTAGATTCCAGGATTTGGCCCAGGACTGCAGCAATTGCCGAACGCCTTTGGTCTCCGCAAAACATTAGAAATGTGAATGATATGTACCGGAGATTAGCGATAATCAGCATTCAATTGGAAGACTTTGGATCAACACATTTAAAAAATTACGGGATGATGTTGAGAAGATTGGCGCATAGTTATAATATTAAACCGTTAAAAACTTTCGTTGATATTGTTGAACCTCTTAAAGGATATAAAAGAAACCGGCTTGGTATTTATCTTTCTTATTCTCCCTATACAAGGGTAGTTGATGCTGCCAGACCGGAATCACAAACAGCACGAAAGTTTAACAATCTGGTTGGATCATACTTAAAAGCCAAAGATGCAAACACTATGAATAAGATTGCTTCATGGTTGAGCCTTTGGAATGGCAATAATCAGCAACTGTTAAAAATTATAAATACTTCCCCTATTCTTAAAGAAATTGAACCGATGTCGGATAACCTTACAAAATTATCTCAGATCGGATTGGTAGCACTTAATCTGATTCATGAAAATAAAAAAGCAGATACCCAATGGATAAATGCCGCCACGAATATCATTAGTGAGGCACAAACATCCTATGGGCAAGTTGAATTGGCAATCATTCCGGGAATCATCAAATTAGTCAATGCTGTGAAATAAGTACTTTATTTTATAAATGAACCGGTTCAGAAAATGTCATTTCAAACAAATGTGAGAAATCTCCCGTTCATATTTCCCTCTCATTTCAAATGAACGAGAAAATCTCTTATTCTTATTGCCGTTTTTGGCATTGCTAATTTTTTAAAATATTCATGGCTCTAATCTAAAAGGTATTGACATGTTATTCTCAACACATTTATTTCGTTCAGTATAAACTCGGTGAGGAATCTTTAGCCCATTATGAAATAAGAGATTCTTCGCTCCTCAGAATGACCTTATTGAGTTTTTTAGAATGAACTCATATAATATTTTTGTAAAAGGCGAAGTTTTTATTGAAACTAGATTACTTCAAAATTCGTTTAATTTAATACGGAAGTCGGCACAATGGATACAACAAAATTGATGATAAAAAATATGGTCTGCAATAGATGTATTAAGGTTGTACGTGAGGAGCTTGAAAAAATAGGGCTCGATGTCAGAAGCGTGCTGCTTGGTGAAGTAATTGTAGGATGCCGTATTGAAGATTTACCAATTAATAAAATAAGGGAAGTACTTGAGGAAAACGGTTTTGAATTAATTGAAGATAAAAAAGCTAGAGCAATCGAGCAAATTAAACTGATTATAATTAAACTTGTTAGAAATGACGCCGAAGAAAATCCTTTGAACATGAACTATTCCGAATACCTTGTAAAAGAGCTCGGAATGGATTACCATTATTTAAGCACACTCTTCTCTTCCGTTGAAAATATTACTATCGAGCAATTAATTATTCTTCAAAAAATAGAATGGGCAAAAGAATTATTAAAATACGGAGAGCTAACGCTTAGTGAAATAGCTTATAAATTAGGGTATAGCAGTGTACAGCATCTTTCAAATCAATTTAAAAAAGTTACAGGATTAACTGCCAGCCAATTTAAAAGCATGACGGAAAACATTCGAAAGCCTTTGGATCACTTAAAATAGCCGGTGAACAACTGAAAGATTTTACAATAGTTGATTTCTATCTCACATTTCTTATAATCTTATAAACATTTTTCAAAAAAGTGTAACGCATTATTACATTGATGTAATTACAATTTGAATTGTAAAATTTGAAAAAGATAATTATTAACAAATATAAATAGAGGTTAAAATGATTTCGAAGGAAATTAAAATAGAAGGAATGACTTGCCATCATTGTGTAATGGCTGTCCAAAGAGAATTAGGTAAACTTGACGGTGTTAAAGTAAATGACGTCCAAATTGGCAGTGCAAAAGTTGAATATGATGAAAGTAAAGTAAATGAAAATGCTATTGCGGAAGCAATTGAAGAAGCAGGTTATAAGCTTGTAAAATAATACCGGGAAATGTAGATTTAAAGTTGAATGATTTTTAAATTATGTATTCCGATAATAATATTTGAAGGGAAATTAAAATGGAAAAAATAAAAATTCATAAATTAAATGTTAAGGGGATGACGTGTGCCAGTTGTGTGGCTTCGGTTGAAAAGTCACTTAATAAACTGGATGGTGTGAAAACTGCGGTTGTAAATTTTGCTACGGAATCGGCATCCATAAAATATGATCCTGATAAAGTAACATTAAGCGATTTTAAAAAAGCCGTACAAAATGCGGGATATGATGTTTTAGACAGACATATAGTCAAAACGTTGAAAATTGAAGGTATGACTTGTGCCAGTTGTGTTGGACATGTAGAAAAAGCACTCAACAAAATAGACGGAGTTGAAAAGGCAACTGTAAACCTTGCAACGGAAACAGCTCAGGTATCTTATGATTCGGAGAGTGTGGATTTTAGCGATTTTGTAACGGCAGTAAAAAATGTAGGTTATAAAGTAATACAAGAAAGTACGTCGGATACGGATACTGCGACAGAGGACATTGACTGGGATCAACAGAAAATGGATAAAGCCCGCTTTAAAATGTGGTTATCATGGAGTATAACAATTCCTATTATTCTTTGGATGATTCCAACTATGGGATGGAATTATTATTTCCTTGGCCCATTAGGTTATGATCTCGGGATGTTGATATTAGGCAGTGTAGTAATATTTTACCCGGGCTGGGAAACCTTACGCAGCGCTTGGAAATCCGCTTCACATTTGGCGCCTAATATGGACGTGCTGATTTCATTGGGCGTATTAGCTTCCCTGGCAACCGGTTTCGTGGCTATTTTTCATGATCTCGGAATTGGGCCGGCTTTCTACAGCTTTGCCGGAGTTGCGGGTATGATTATGGCTTTCCATTTAACAGGCAGATATATTGAAACCAAGGCAAAGGGCCGCGCATCACAAGCTATTAAAAAATTACTTACTTTGGAAGCAAAAGAAGCTTCAATAGAAAAAGACGGTAAAGAAATTAAAGTCCCTATGAATTCACTTCAGAAGGGAGATATTATGATTGTGCGCCCTGGAGAAAAAATACCGACAGACGGTGTTGTTGTTAACGGTAAAAGCAACGTTGACGAATCGATTGCCACCGGAGAATCGATGCCTGTTAAAAAATCTGAAGGCGATAAAGTGATTGGTGCAACAATTAATAAAAACGGTTTATTAAAAATTAAGGTAACCAAAATAGGTAAGGAAACTTTTTTAAGTCAAGTTATAAAAATGGTAGAAGAAGCTCAGGGTACTAAAGTTCCTATTCAAGCTTTTGCCGATAAGGTTACCGCAATATTTGTCCCAATCGTAATTGGAATTGCTCTTTTAACATTCACACTTTGGCTTGTATTCCCTGCGTTTTGGGATGGTATTGTAAATTGGGCTGCAACGTTTATTCCTTGGGTTAATCCGAGTATGGGAGTAGTCGCACTTGCAATTTATGCCACAGTAGCGGTACTTGTAATTGCTTGTCCGTGTGCTCTTGGATTAGCAACTCCTACTGCATTAATGGTGGGTTCAGGAATGGGTGCTGAAAACGGTGTTCTAATTAAAAGAGGTGCGGCAATTCAAAACATGAAAGATGTTACTACTATTGTACTAGATAAAACCGGTACTATTACCGAAGGGAAACCCGGTATTACAAATATAATTACACTAAATGGAATGAGTGAAAATGAAATGGTGTATCTCGCCGGCAGTGCCGAAAGCGGATCTGAACACCCACTCGGAGAAGCAATTGTAAATTATGCGAAATCTAAAAATAATCAGACCTCTAAAATCTCAAATTTTGAAGCTATTACCGGAAGGGGTATCAAAGCTACGGTAGATAATAAAAATATTTTGGTTGGAACAGAAAAATTGATGATTGAATCCAAAATTCTTATTAGCAATGAAGTACTTGGACAAAAAGCAGAATTAGAAAGTCAAGCTAAAACCGCTATGTTTGTAGCCGTTAACCAACTGCTTAACGGAATTATTGCTGTAGCCGACAAAGTAAAACCGGATAGTAAAAGAGCTATTGCGGAATTCAGAAAATTCGGCTTGGAACCGGTTATGATTACCGGTGATAATGAAAGAACAGCAAAAGCAATTGCAGACCAAGTAGGTATAACGCGCGTTATTGCAAACGTACTTCCCGATGAAAAAGCTAAAGAAGTAAAAAATCTTCAAAATAATGGTGAAATTGTAGCAATGGTTGGTGACGGAATAAATGACGCACCTGCTCTAACTCAAGCTCAAGTTGGTATCGCTATTGGTACCGGAACGGACGTTGCTATTGAATCGGGTGATATTGTTTTGGTTCAAGGTAAACTTAGTGCGGTAATAAAAGCTATTAAATTAAGCCGTGCAACATTCAAAAAAATTAAACAGAATTTATTTTGGGCGTTCTTTTATAATATTATTATGATTCCAATCGCTATTATTGGTGTTATGCATCCTCTATTAGCGGAAATTGCTATGGCTTTTAGTTCTACCAACGTTGTACTAAATTCAAAACGACTTCAAAAAGTAAACATTCAACCGGATTATTCGGTAGAATAAAAATGATATTGTTCAACAATAAAGTTCTTTAATAGATG
>CBFDUR010000095.1:0-6795 GCA_965613005.1 uncultured Ignavibacteriales bacterium | reverse complement strand
TCTGAAAATCACCGATTACGCCGAGGATCTTCTTGATGGTTTGAAGGAGCTTGAAGGGGACTGGCCGGAGCGTGTGCTTACCATGCAAAAAAACTGGATCGGTAAAAGTTCCGGTACGGAAGTTATGTTTAAAGTAGAAAATAGTGATGATGAAATTATGGTATTCACTACACGACCGGATACCCTTTTCGGTGTAACCTATGTTGTTTTAGCCCCTGAACATCCTCTTGTTAATAAACTTACCGCCCCCGGTTATAAAGAAGGAGTTAAAAAATATAGAGATTCAATAAAATCATTAACCGAAATCGAACGAACTTCTACAGTAAAAGAAAAAACCGGGATGCCGATAGGTGTCAATGCAATCAATCCGGTCAATGGTGAAAAGGCGCCCATCTGGATTGCGGACTATGCCCTTCTTACTTACGGAACTGGATGCGTCATGGCAGTGCCGGCACACGATGAAAGAGATTTTGAATTTGCAACAAAATTCAATCTTCCTATCAGAAAGGTTATCTTGCAGCCCGGTACTAAACCCGAGGATAAATTGAATAAAGCATACACCGATCCGGGAATAATGATAAATTCCGGCCGGTTTGATGGATTGGAAAGCGCTGAAGGAATCAAAAAAATAAGTAATTATCTTGAGGAAAATAATCTTGGAAAAGAAAAAATAAATTACCGTTTGCGAGATTGGTTGATCTCGAGACAAAGATATTGGGGTACGCCAATACCTATTATTCATTGTTCCAAATGCGGTGAAGTTCCGGTCGATGAAAAAGATTTACCTGTGGATTTGCCATACGATGTAGAATTTAATCCTAAAGGAGAATCACCGCTTATTGCAAATGAAGATTTTATGAATGTAAAATGTCCCAAATGCAATACGGATGCTAAACGCGAACCGGATACGATGGACACTTTCGTAGATTCATCATGGTATTATTTCCGTTATTTAAATCCTCATTATTCCGAAAAAATCTTCGATACAAAGCTGACGGATAAGTGGGTCCCGGTAGATATGTATGTCGGCGGCGCAGAGCATACCGTGATGCATTTATTTTATGCTAGGTTTATACATAAATTTTTAAGGGATATTGGTTATACAAAATCAAATGAACCGTTTTTAACTTTGGTTCATCAAGGAACCATAACCAATCAAGGCGTCAAAATGTCTAAATCCAAAGGAAATATAGTAAACCCAAATGATTTTACCGGAAAGTTCGGCTCCGACGTTTTTAGATTATATTTGATGTTTATGGGCCCTTATGAAATGGGCAGTGATTGGAGCGATAAAGGAATAACCGGAACAGATAGGTTTGTTCAAAGAACGTATGAATTATTTAATAAATTTTCCGGCATTTCAAAGAAAGCCGTTGCTAAAGAAAAATACGATATCCGGTTATTGCAGGAAGAAGAAAAATCTGTTTATCGTAAGGTAAATCGAACGATTAAAAAATTTGACGAGGATATTAATAACTTTAGATTTAACACTGCCGTAGCATCTTTAATGGAGCTATTAAACGAATTAACTAAAAATCTTGAAAATTGTTCAAAACAAATCCAAGTCTTTGCTTTAGAAAGATTCGCAATTTTATTAGCACCGGTTGCACCTCATTTAGGAGAAGAATGTAATGAAATAATGGGAATGGATAAATCATTATTTATTGATCCTGTATGGTTCAACTTTGATCCTGCTGCATTAGTCGAAAATTCAGTAAACATAGCCGTTCAAGTCAATGGAAAACTCAGAACCACAATCAATATGCCAATCAACAGCCGGCAGGATAAAGTTAAAACTGATGTTTTCAAAGATGTAAAAGTTTTGAGGTATATCGACGGGAAAAACATAATCAAAGAAATTTATGTAAAAGATAAAATTTATAATATTGTTGTAAAATAAAAAACAACTGCATCCGTTAAAAATCATTTGAATCGATTAAAGCATGGGCATTTCTTCGTCATGATAAACTTGACTGCATTTAGCCGGCAGTAAAGATTTGTCACTTATATTGTATACGTCAAACACAAATATTGTGTATAGAATTCTCTTTGTTATAAACGTTAAATTGTTCGAATAAAAAATTACAAATGAAAAGACCAACTGATTCACATTATCAAGAATAGGAGAAAAATGTTAGATATAAAATTCATTAGAGAAAATGCCGATCTTGTAAAACAGGGAATTGAGAACAAAAATGAAATAAACAGAATAGATGAGTTACTGGAATTAGACAAACATCGGCGAGAACTGATAACAAAAAGTGAGGAACTAAAAGCAAAAAAAAATCTAGTTTCGCAAGAAGTTGTGGAATTGAAAAAAAACGGGCAAGATGCATCAAAAATAATTTCGGAGATGAAAACGGTATCGGATAAAATTAAAGATTTTGACCGACAGCTCAAACAAGTTACAGCCGGACTTGATGAAATATTGATGTATATTCCTAATATGCCGCATTCATCCGTTCCGGTTGGTAAATCTGCCGAAGATAATGTAGAAGTTAGGCGATGGACTCCGGAAGGATTTTCATTTGAAAAGAAAACTAAAATTCTAGACCATCTCGAGCTGGGTAAAAAACTACACATATTAGATTTTGAGCGAGCCGCTAAAATTTCGGGCTCAGGTTTCCCCCTTTATATTGGTAAGGGAGCTACCTTAGAAAGAGCATTAATCAATTTTATGTTAGATTATCATATTCAAAATCATGGTTACCGGGAAGTATTTCCGCCTTTTTTAGTTAACCGCGAATCTATGAAAGGTACAGGACAGCTTCCGAAAATGGAAGAAGACATGTATTTTATAGAGAAGGATAAACTTTATCCTATTCCTACGGCAGAAGTACCGATAACCAACATTTTTAGAAATGAAATTTTAGATGAGAATGATTTACCGATAAAATTCGTCGGATATTCAGCTTGTTTTCGCAGGGAAGCAGGCTCTTACGGAAAGGATTATAAAGGATTTCTGCGTGTACACCAGTTCAATAAAGTTGAAATGGTTAAATTCGTAAAACCCGAGAATTCTTATAACGAATTGGAAAAAATAGTTAACGATGCAGAGGATATTTTAAAAGCTCTTAATGTACCTTTCAGAGTTTTATTGCTGTGTACGGGTGATTTAAGTTTTTCCGCTGCGAAATGTTACGATATTGAAACATGGTCACCCTCCGAAAATAAATGGTTGGAAGCTTCGTCTTGCAGCAATTTTGAAAATTTTCAAGCCCGGAGAGCAAAAATCCGTTTCCGTAATAAAGAAAATAATAAGCCTGAATTCCTTCATACACTCAATGGCTCAGGACTTGCAACCAGTAGGTTAATGGTTAGCATTCTGGAAAATTTTCAAACTCCGGAGGGCAAAATAATTGTTCCGGAAGTACTTCAGAAATACACTTGTTTTGAAGTAATAGATTAAACTATTTTTATTTGAACTATCAACGGTAGTATTATAATCAGATTATTTTACTATTCATTGAAGCATTATAACCATTGTTATTAATTTACTTATAAAACTCAACTTCTATAATGAAAAATCTTTTCACTCTAAAAAAATATTTTGTGCGATATAAGAAAAAGCTGATTTGGGGAATTGTATTTGTTGTTCTCTCAAACGCAGGTACATCTTATGTGCCTTTATTAATCAAAGATGCTATAAACGAATTAGCACAAAAGGTAATCGTTGAGAAATTAATCATCTACTCCCTGTTGATTGTCGGAGCATCCCTTTTTGCGGGAATATTCCGGTTTTTGATTAGGGAAACTATCATTGTAGTCTCCCGTGAAATTGAATTTGATTTGCGCAATGATTTTTGGAAACATATTCAAAAGTTACCTCTCAGATATTTCCAGAATAATTCAACCGGTAATATAATGGCACATGCTACGAATGATATAAATGCCGTACGTATGTTTCTAGGTCCTGCCGTAATGTATTCCATTGATACAATAATTCGTTTGTTGATAGTTATTACAATAATGTTTTCATTAAACATAAGTTTAACGATATACTCACTTTTACCCCTTCCCTTTCTTTCAATATTGGTTTACAAGATTGGGAAATTAATTTATGAAAAATTCACACTTATTCAAGAAAAATTTTCTGAACTTACCACAAAAGCTCAGGAAAATTACGCAGGCATTAGAGTAATAAAATCCTATGTTAGAGAAGACAACGAAATAAAAGAATTCAGAAAACTAAACCGTGATTATTTGAACAGAAACATGGATATGGTAAAGATTCAGGCATTTTTACAACCGATTTTATTCCTGATAATCGGTATTTCCATTATCGTTGTAATTTGGATAGGCGGTATTAAAGTAATTCAAGGAACTATGAACCTTGGTCAGATTATAGCCTTTATTACCTACCTCGGAATATTAATATGGCCGGTTATTGCTTTCGGTTGGGTTATTAATTTGATTCAACAAGCGGAAGCCAGTATGAAAAGACTAAATAAAATATTTGCGGAAGAGTTTGAAATAGAAGATTCCAAAAGTACGGATTATTCAATAAAAACCTTAAAGGACAAAATAGAATTCAAAAACGTCTCTTTCAGATACAGCGATAATTTACCGTATGTGCTAAAAAATATTAATTTAATTATACCGGAAGGTTCTACTATTGCAATAATGGGTTATACCGGAACCGGTAAAACTACTCTTGTAAATCTTATACCCCGTTTGTATGATTGTTCCGAAGGTGAAGTATTAATTAATGGTAAAAATATTAAAGCCATCCCTATAGATGTTCTGAGGTCCAACACCGGACTCGTTCAACAAGAAGCCTTCCTTTTTTCAGATACGATTACAAATAACATTTCATACGGATTAAGGAATATTTCTAAAGATAAAGTAATCGAAGTATCTAAAATAGCTCACTTCGATAACGAGGTAAAATCCTTCCCTCTCGGTTATGATACATTTATGGGTGAAAGAGGAATTACTTTATCGGGCGGACAAAAGCAGAGAGTTACATTGGCGAGAGCATTAGCTATTGATCCCAAAATATTAATCCTTGATGATTCTTTCTCTGCGGTTGATACGAATACTGAGGAAGAAATTTTGAAAAGTTTGAAAAAATTTATGAAGGGAAGAACAAGCTTAATTATTAGCCATCGAATATCTACCGTTAAAGATGCAGACAAAATTATTGTTCTTTCGAATGCAAATATTGTTGAGGAAGGTACTCACGCAGAACTAATCGCTCGAAGAGGTATTTATGCCGACTTGCATTACAAACAATTACTTGAAAAAGAATTAGAAGAATTAAACTAAAATAATTATTTCGGAAACGACAATTACTTTTTTTGAATTGATATAAGTGATATAAAAGAGAACAGATATCTGAAGTTGACGACTTAAAAATAATAAGATTAAAAATATTCTAATTGTAAAGTATAGATTGAAGATACTATTATTTCATAAATAACTGAAAATTCATTATGGCTCACGATTATAAAAGCGAAGAGGAAACATTAGGTAAAGCGTACGACTCAAAATTAATGAAGCGCTTACTCGGTTACATAAAACCTTATAAAAAATATGTTATATTTGCTATAAGTTTAAATATTGTAGTAGCGGCATTAGGACCTGTTAGACCATATTTAATTAAAGTAGCAATCGATAAGTATATTTCCAAATCGGATTATCACGGATTGCTTTTTATCAGTTTATTATTATTTGCTTCTCTTCTTTTACAAGCGATCATTCAATATGTATTAACCTACTACACGCAGTATCTAGGGCAAAAGACGATATTTGATCTTCGTGATCAAATTTTTTCGCATACACAAAAATTATCATTAAAATTCTTTGACAAAACTCCCATCGGAAGAATTGTTACAAGAACAACTAATGATGTAGAGGCATTGAATCAACTCTTCTCTTCCGGAATCGTAATGGTTTTTAGCGATGTGTTTATAATTGTGTGGATACTTATTTTTATGTTCTTCATGGATGTTAGTTTGTCACTGGTAACATTATCCGTTCTTCCAATACTCATTTACGGTACTTTTTTATTCAAAAGAAAAGTAAGAGAAAATTACCGTGATGTTAGGCTTCATTTGGCTAGATTAAATTCATACATGCAAGAACATATAACGGGAATGAATATTATTCAAATTTTTAATAAAGAGATTGATGAAATCAAAAAGTTTAAGAAAATAAATAATGATTATCGTCTATCCAATATTAAATCAATTTTCTATTATGCTATTTTTTATCCGGGTGTGGAGTTAGTCAGTTCAATTGCAATCGGTTTGATTATTTGGTATGGCGGAGGAAAAATTATTAGCAGCAGCATAACTATCGGTGTTCTTTTTGCATTTATACAATACACCGAGATGTTTTTTCGTCCTATAAGGGATTTATCGGAAAAGTATAATATTATGCAAACGGCTATGGCTTCTTCCGAAAGAATTTTTAAATTACTGGATAATAAAACTTTTGTCCAAAATCCAACAAATCCTGTTAAAATAGAAAAAATAAAAGGACAAATTGAATTTAAGAACGTTTGGTTTGCATACAACAAAGATGAATATGTGCTAAAAAATATTTCATTCAAAATCAATCCGGGAGAAACCGTTGCGATAGTCGGTCATACCGGCGCAGGAAAAACGAGCTTGATCAATATACTGACGAGGTTCTACAATATAAATAAAGGTAGCATTACAATAGACGGGATTGATATTAATAATATGAACAAACATGATCTGCGGAAATTAATTTCAATTGTTCTGCAGGATGTGTTTTTATTTTCAGGAACTATAAGGTCTAACATCAGTATGAATAATGAAGATATCC
>CBFDUR010000094.1:0-6797 GCA_965613005.1 uncultured Ignavibacteriales bacterium | reverse complement strand
TTCGGGAATCAAATATTTAGGGTTTGATGTAAATTCAATTCAGAGAGATTCAACAAATAAAATATGGTTTTCAGAATTTCTAGATAAGTACAATATTTTATATACAGGTTCATCTAGAAATTCTATCGAACTCGAATTTGACAAAAGTAAAGGGAAAAAAATAGTTCAGGAGTACGGATGTAATACTGCCCCCTTCTTTGTTGCAAAACCAAATCAATTTAAACGATATAACATTCCTCTCGACTTCCCTTTATTTATAAAACCACTTTATGAGGGTGATTCGAGAGGTATAGATTCTAATTCACTTGTTTATAATTTTGAAGAATATGGGGGAAAAGTGCAATCGATATTTGAAAACCAAAATACCGATTCGTTAGTTGAAAAATATTTAATTGGTGAAGAATATACTGTCGGCATTATCCAAAATTTTAAAAATAATTCATATCAAGTTTATCCCATTAAGCTTCTTGCTGAAAAAAACATCAAAGGAGACCGATTTTTAGGCTTTGAAGATAAAATTGCTGATAAGGAATTAGCATTAAAAATAGAAGATGAAAATATCAAAAATATAATATCAAGATTAGCCATAGATTCTTTTAAAGCATTAGGTGCAAAAGGCTATGGGAGAATTGATATTAAAATGGATGAGAAGGAAATACCTTACTTCCTTGAGGCTAATTTGATTCCCGGATTAGGAATGGGGTATTTATATAGGTGTTACAATTTAAACACCGGATTAACTAATGAGCAAATGATTTTAGATATTGTAAGAAATGCATTTGCTTCGAATAAAACAACCGACGACGATCTGTATATGTCATCGGGAAGTATGTATCTAAATTGAAATTAATTAAATATAAATCATAGAGGTTCGGAAGTGAGGTGTTTCGAAATGCCCAACATCTTATACACCGCCTTTCATTGTGCCGTATGCAAAAGGACAAAACAACATGGCAGGAATAAACTTAGCATATTACGAAAAAAGAGATTGGAAACGATTCTTAGAATCGATAGATGATAGAGATAGTATGCATGACACTTGGGAAGAATGGCATAAAGCATATTTAAAAATTAAAACACAATTAATATCGCAAGGATTTATTGTCAATGATTTTATAGTGGATATTGAAGAGTTGATAAATTATTGCAAAATGAAAGGAATCAAGAACGATGGGAAAGCGCGTTCGCAATTTGTAACAAATAGATAACAAAATGGGATTTGTACCGATTTCGATTGACAAACATGTAAAAAAAATATTTAAAGAACAATCCTTCTGAGGATGAGAAAGAATTACGCAGAAGATCAAATTCCGCATTAGAAGATTATAAAAATAGCGTAAAATGTTCCTGCGGCAATGACATTTGGGTAATTGGTTCAGCATCTGTTGGACATAGTTGTTTTACTTGTATTACAGGCGAAAGTTATCCGACAGGTGATTACGAAATCGATTCAGCGGTAAAAAAAAATGGAAATGAAAAAGGTCGTCGGCATATTAATGAGATGGATAAAATATAGATAGCAGGATTTCTTGACGATGACGGATATGAGATTAATACTGAATTGATTAAGAAACCATCTTTATGTTTGACTTGTATAAGTGATGATAATCCTGTTTCACTAATTCATTTCTTACCTGACTCAAACACAAAAATATTAATTACGGAGAAGAAACCGGGGAGAAATAAACCTTGCATAAGTGGAAGTTAACAAAAAGTACAAAAAATACCGTGGTAAATGGGAAAGTGGGTAAAGAAGCAAGAATTTGAAAAATTGTTCTTGCCATATAAAAATAGTGGTAAGCAAATTTGGGTAATTAATAGGGTCAAACAATTACCGGATGAAATTGTAAAAATGGCTATCAGATTAGCAGAATTGGATTTCATCAACTACATAAGAATTTGTGATGAGACGCTAGCAGCTTCAAGCGAAAACTACCCCAAAAGGCCCAAAGTTCCAATTACGATTTTGAATCACGATACGGCAATAGGAATTATGATATTATACAGTCCGGTATTTAAGACGATAAACTTCTTTGAGATCAACTCACCGGTAAAAGGAAACGGAAGCAAAATGGTAGATGCTATACTGAAAGATTTTCCAAAAGATTGGTACCCGGCAGTTGCAATAGATTGGAGTAATGGATTTTGGGATAAAATGGAAAAGAAATATAATAAGCTGGAATGGATAATGTAAAAAGCCCGGTTGATAACAAAGCTATACGTAATGCCGGTCCTAATACAAAATTGAAAGTAAATGCAAGTAATAAAAAAAAATTAGAAGGTGCAAGGAACATGTGAATATAAATTTATCATCAATCAGGGATAATAAAAATCGGGGATCAGTTGGAAAATTTTTAATGGAGAATATTAAACCTCAATCAAATCTTGCTGTTGTTTCCGCTTACTTCACCATCTATGCATACAACCGGCTTAAAAATGAATTAGATGATATAAAACATTTAAATTTTCTTTTTGGTGAACCAACTTTCATAAAATCCCTTGACCTCGCTAAAACTAATAAAAGAGATTTTAAAATAGAAGACGATAAGATTGTAATTCCAATTGAAAATCGCTTGACTCAAAAAGCAGTTGCAAAAGATTGTTCACAATGGATTCGGCAAAAGGTTGATATTAAATCGATGGTAAAACCGAATTTCCTGCACGGGAAAATGTATCATATTACTCAACAAAGCGGAGTAGAAAAAGCAATTGTCGGGAGTTCTAATTTTACCGTGAATGGTTTGGGACTTGGTGGAAGTCCGAATATTGAGTTAAACATGATTGTAGATAATGATCGTGCCGACTTAGAAGCATGATTTTATGAACTTTGGAATGATGAATCGGGCTTGGTGGAAGATGTGAAAGCCCAAGTATTGAAATATCTAGAGCAACTTTATGTTGAAAACGAACCGGAGTTCATCTATTTCAAGACTTTGTTTCACATATTTGAAAACTATCTTGACGAACAACAAAAAGGCGGATTGCTTACCGAGCAGACCGGTTTTTTTGAAAGCGAAATATGGGATATGCTTTACGAGTTCCAGAGAGATGGTGTAAAGGGTGCAATAAACAAAATACAGAAACAAACAATTGAAAAGGCTTCAAAAAGAAGTGCTTGATATTGAGGATATGAGTGAAAGTATTTCTTTAACGGATTTCACGCTTGACGATTTTAGAATTGAGCTGATAAACTTCCTTGAAAACAACCGTAAAAAATTGGAAGATGCTCCATTCGGTTTATATGCTGTTGTTCCCTCCCCTTTAGGCAATTATACAGATCATTTAAACGTTTCCTATTTTTCTGAAGCAGAAAAGAAAATAATAAAACCGGGAGTCGTTTATTGCCTGAAACAAAAAGGCAACACAGAAGGTAATGAAGAAGTAAATCCGTTGCAGCCTTACTTTCTTGTTTATATCCGTGACGATGGTCAGGTACGTTTCAATTATACCAATGCAAAACATATTTTGGAGATATATAGATTAATGTGTGCCGGTAAAACAAAACCGTTTGAAGAGCTTTGCAACCTTTTCAATGAAGAAACGGGAAATGGGGAACGAATGAATAAATATACCGGTTTGTTAAAAAAGGCGATTGCAGAAATTAGCCGGGTGTTCAATAAGCGAAGCAATCAAAAAATTACGGGAAACGACCGGGGAGCTTTGCTTATCCCGAAATCAAAACGAATTAATGAAATGAATAGTTTTGAGTTGGTAACATGGCTGATAATCAAATAAGTATTTATTAAGACAAATGATAAGATTAGAAATCCTGTAGATGATTTTTCTGAATAAAATGAGTATAATGGTAAAAGGAAAATATACACAATTGTTTTTATCCCTATATATTGGCGGTATAAGAACAATGAATATACACAGACGTTAGAGTTCATTGCAAAAGCCGGTAAATGAACAGTCTAGCTATGATAAGATGGTTTTGTATATCTGGTTTTGAGAAATTAAAGAATTATGACAAAAGAAACAGCTATAAAATTATTTAACGAGAAACGTATTCGAACTCAATGGGACGAAAATGAAGAGAAATGGTATTTTTCTATTGTTGATGTAGTTGGTGTTTTAAGCGAAAGTGTAAATCCAAATAACTATTGGAAAGTACTGAAAAGCAGGCTAAAGAAGGAAGGTAGCCAGTTGGTTACAAATTGTAACCAACTGAAAATGCAATCTTCAGATGGAAAATTCTACAAAACAGATGTTGCTGATACTGAGCAACTTTTTCGTTTAATACAAACTATACCATCATCAAAAGCTGAACCTTTTAAATTGTGGTTAGCAAAAATAGGACGAGAACACCTTGATGAAATTGAAGACCCTGAAATTGGAATTGACCGATTGATGGAAACATATTTTAGAAAAGGTTATAGCAAAGAATGGATAAATCAACGATTAAAAAGCATTGAAATCCGTAAGGAACCGACTGATGAATGGGAAAGTCGAGGAGTAAAAAAAGGACAAGATTATGCAATTTTAACAGATGAAATAACAAAAGCATGGAGTGATTTAACAACGAAACAGTACAAAGCTTTTAAAGATTTAAAAAAAATCTTCGTGACCATATGGCCAATCTTGAATTAATATTGAATATGTTAGCCGAAGCATCAACTACTGAAATTTCAAAAGATAAACAACCTAAAACATTTTTTGAAAACAAAGTTGTTGCTCAAAAAGGGGGGAATGTGGCAAAGGCTGCAAAAAAAACAACTAGAAAAGACAACAGGGAAAAAGGTTATTACAAAGTTAAAAATGCCAAGAATCTTGATAAACCGATGTTGCATAAGAGATGATGAAATGAAAGCAATTGCATTAATTAAACAAGAAAGGATAGTGAGTATAAAGAAAGGAATGAGAAATGAAAAATTTATTTATTACTTGCTTATTATTTATTATAAGTTCAACTTTATTAAGTCAAGTTAAAATTGACATTCAAGATGAACAATATGCAGCATATTATACTGCAAAAGTTGTTGCCTCTTCCGGGCTTCCAATCCCATCTACCTTAATTACAGCAGATGGTGCAGATTCAACATATAGTAATTCAAGAGGAAAATTCGTGTTAGGTTTTTCCCAATCTGTTTTTTCCGATTCACAAACCGTACATCCTCTTATAAGGTTTTCCAATCCCTACTTTCAGGAATATTCTCAACGAATAACCATAAGTAAAGGTGACAGCCTTGCTGGATCAGATATAATTTTAAGAGAAGTAAAACCAGTAATTGTTACCGGGTATGTTTACTACGGCAATAAAGAGATGCATCCCCAAATCAATATACTTTTTTACGGACTGAAGTTAGCTGGCTCCTCATTTTGGGCGTATCCAGATTCTAACGGAAAGTATTCTATTCGAATCTTCCCCCAGCCTTATTATATTTTATGTACAATAACTTATAGCTTTCATTCATTTCGTACATCTAGAAAAAAGTATTATAATGCTAAACCAGATCTTAGCACGGCTGATGTACTTGTAGTACAGAAAGACACAAGCGGTATTGACTTTACTTTCCCAAGTATTAATACGGGAACTATTTCCGGAAAAGTAATAGATAAAATTTCGCAACAGCCCATTAGTAATGCCGGGATTGCGTTGGCATATGATGAAACATCTGATTCAAGTTTTACAGGCACTGATCAGAATGGTAATTATTCAATGGAAGTTTTGGAAGGTGATTATTTTTTACATGCATATAAAGGAGGTTATTTTCAACAGTTCTATAAAGATGCACACTATACTTTTGATGCAAAACCAGTAGTGGTTGATAGCAATAATCTTAATGTAACAGGAGTTGATTTTTCTTTAATAAAACAGGAATTAGGTTCCAATGGTATTGTTGGCTTTGTGAAGGATAATTCTTCTGGAACGAGTCTTTCAAATGTTGAAGTCAATGCTATACCATTATCCGGAGGTATTAAGGTCGAATCAAAGTCGGATATTAATGGTCGTTATGAGTTGTCACAGATGGTAAATGGTGAATATATTTTGTTATTTAGTAAAAAGGGATATAATAGTGAATATTATAACAATGTTAATAAATGGGAAGACTCATTTGTTTTTAATTTAAATGGTAACAAATTCATAGATGCCGACGATGTTTCTTTAACACAAGTGAACCCTTTTGGTGGCGTGATTTCCGGTAAAATTTCTTCAGGTTCAGATTCTTTACTAAGCGGTGCATTAGTATCTGCAATAAATACATCGGATAGTACTATTTCAACTTCTATTTCAACATATAATGGTGGTTATACTATTCCGTCATTAGTTAATAATGATTATGTAATTCAGGCAAGCAAAATTAAATACAAAACAACACAATACCCTGATAAAATAAAAATAGACATGAATAGCCAACCAACATTTAACGGAGCCAACATAGCTATTAATGCTGTTAATATAACTGATATTAAAGATAAAAATAATAAAACACCAAGTTCATTCACTTTATTTCAGAACTACCCCAACCCGTTTAACCCTGTAACAACAATATCTTATTCAATTCCTAATGCAAGCTTTGTAACAATAATAGTTTATGATGTAATGGGGAGAGAAGTAGCAACTTTAATTGGAAAAAATGAACTCCCCGGAGAACATTCTGTAAATTTCGATGCATCAAATCTCAGCAGTGGAATATATTTGTATCAATTAAAGGTTGTACCTGTTAGTAGCCAAGCTGGAGATTTTCTTCAAGCAAGGAAGATGATTTTATTAAAATGAAAAAATTGTCTTTTAAAACACCTAACGTTATAAAGGATTCATACCGAATCCGGCGATAGCCGGACTGAGGTATAAT
>CBFDUR010000093.1:0-6865 GCA_965613005.1 uncultured Ignavibacteriales bacterium | reverse complement strand
TTGCCTCATTAAAATTCTTTTTATTCAGCTCTATTTCTCCCATTAGATTAAGAGCTTTTGTCTTTACGGCTTTATCTATTGATCCAAGTGAGGTTCGAAGAAACTTTTCAGCTAAAATATATTTTTTCCGGTTAAAATAAAGCACACCCATCTGATAAGTAACTCCACCAATCATTTTACTAGTAGGATAATTTACCAGGAATTGTCTATAAATATTAAATGCTTGTTTTACATCACCGGAATATCTTTTAGCTTCACCTTTCCAGAAAAATGATTTAATCGCTAAGGAATCATCTCCACCGGAGAGATAGTTAAACAATCTGTAAGCATCATTATATTTTTTCTGTTGAAAATATGTCCATGCTAATCCATATTCAACATTTCTTTTAACATCCGAATTGGGATATTTCTTAATTATTTCCGAATAAACTTTCCCGGCAGCTTTGAAATTTCTTAACCTATAATAAGAATTTGCTAATAAATAAAGACTTTCCGAATAAGATTTTGATGGTAAAGTAGAAAGAATAGGATCGCTCAGCTCAATTATTGATGAATTATAATCTTTAAGTTTAAAATAACAGATTCCTATTTGTATTTGTGCCGATGGAACGAGAGGACTATTTTGATGATATGATAAAAGCTGATCATAATACTTAACTGCATTTTCATAATCACCGATTTTCTGAAATATTGAAGCCAGCGCATATAATGAATTATCAACAAATTTATTATTTTCTTTTTTTGAAATTGCATCTGTAAGGAATTGAATAGCGTCTTCCATTTTATTTTCTTTTTGATACGCTTCTCCGACCCAATACAAAGATGAACCTGTAAGCTTACTGGAAGGGTAATCTTTTAATAATTGTTTTAATCTTTTTATAGATTTGTCATAATTTGCCGTCGAATAATAAATTTCACCAAGCTTATAAAGAGCGTTTACTCTAAAACTTGACCATTGAAAATTGTTCACCAAATATTCGAATCCATTAATCGCCGCATCTTTTTCACCAAGCTTAAGCATAGACTCGGAGTAATAATATTTCGCCGACGCAAAAAGTTTATCTTGAAGATTATAATTTTGTAAAAATCTATTGAATGAATTCGCTGCAACGGCATACTGTTTTAAATTATAAGCATTCATAGCGGCAGCGTATCTTTGTGCAGTAGTTTGCGCAAATGTGTTAATTGTTAAAAGCGAAACGCAAATAATAATATAATATTTTAAGTTTTTCATTTACCCATTAAATTATAATAAAAATAGTCGCTAAAAGCCCTACGGATACTGCAGTAATAAAATTCGCAATATCATTATTAAATAATCTAAGCCCCCCGATAATATGCAGTTTTTTTACCGCAATGAGAACGTTTTCCGGTTATTCTCCCGCATAAACTGCACTTGCATAGTCGTTCCTAAAAAATTATCAATTGAACTGCTTAAAACACCAATAGCTGTTATTAGCAAACTAAAAGATAAAAAATTAAATAATACCCAATTTAAAGAGGAAACTGCAATGATGAAAGCACCAAGTACAGAACCTATAGCATTCGTAAATGATATACTTCAGGAAACCCCTTGTTCAACAGGTCTTAAATTTAATATACCGACCCGTCATTGTCCTTTTTAAAGTCTCTATTTCTGTAGCCCAAGTATCTTGCAGACTGCAGCAAGAGACGAAATATAGGCTAAAAATTCAGAGTGATATAATTTATTCGTGATTGCCAAGCCTCTATTAGCCGATATTTGCAAATGATCTCCATTGAATTAATTTTTCAGAATATGTTTCAACAGCATAATTTTTTCCGGTTCCGATTTTAGATTTCGCTAATGAAAAGAATATTCGCAATTCAATTTTTTCACTTAAGTAGTATTCCGTTTCTAATTTTATATTTCCGAAGAACATTTAATCCGAACTTTGATAATTGTTTTTCACCGATTTTGTTTAACATCTCAATTGATTCATAAATTTCCTTAATAGGAACACCCAATTTGTAAGCACCATTAATATGCGAATAAAGCTGAGATTCAAATTTTTGCACCGATAAAATAGTAATAATGGACAATTCTCTTTCTTTTAATTGCATTCCTCTTCGGCTTAATACTTTCCCATATCCTTCTATTAAAAGCCATTCAGATAGTTCAGGTGAAAAAATTTTGATATTAGCCAGTAATTTCCCCTGCTTATCGCCATATATTTTTTTGTTTATTATTTTACCTTTTTTTCGCAGAACCTTGATAGGTGCGCTTGATATTTGTCTATTGTTTGAAGGGAAATATTCGGAAAATATTTTCAAAGAATTTAAAGCAGAAGGAAAACCGGCAAAAAGATAAGTTTGCAACAATGTTTCATAAATTTTAGTTGTACTAACATTATTTTTTTTGCAAAACAACAATGCTTTACGTAACAATTGTTCTTTTCTCAAAACAGAGGCAGCCGAAATTAATGAAAAGATTAAATTCGAATTGAGCGATTTAAAATATTCCGGAAATTTTAGGTTATCAGCCATAAGATAATTTTAAAAAAAGAAAAAACCCTCGTTTTCAGCGAGGGTTTAATGAAAGAATAAGCCGGGTATTACCTTAACGCCGTTAATTCATACTTCGCCAATCTTTTATATCTTGGATCTTTTTTTGCGATATCGAACATTTTTTTAGCTTCTGCAATATTTCCTTTTTTCTTATACGCAACTCCCATATAATAGTAAGGACCGCCTTCACCAATTGTTGTTCTGTATTTCAATGCATTTTCGGCAGCTTTCAAGGAACTATCATACTTACCTGTTTCGGAATAAATTTTAGCCAAAGAAAGATATGCAGCGTCATAATTACTATTTTCAACAGCTTTTTTAAGATAAGTTATTGCTTTTTTTGGGTTTCCTTGTGAAACGGCATTATCACCCAATTTCGCATAGGCAAATGCAATGTTTTTCTGTACCTTTTCTTTAACGATTTTATTCTTAGTCATATCCACAACTTTTTGGAAATTATCAGCAGCTTTTTGATATTTTCCCATTGCAAAATATATACCGCCCAACGCATTGTAAGCGAGGGCAAAATCCGGTTTCGCCTTAATACTAGATTCAAATGAATCTTTAGCTTCTTTAAGCTTACCTGTATTTTTAAGAGCGACTCCACGTTGATAGAAAGTCCGAAAATCTTCCTGGATTTTAAGAGCTTTATCATAAACGCCGATAGCCTGTTGATATTTTCCCTCTTTTAAAAATTTATTGCCTTCGTTATACAACCTGGCTGCATCGGGTTTCATAGTTTGGGCAATTGAAAGATTGGTTGCTATGAATAAAAAAAGCAAGCAATAAGATACGCTAAATAATATTTTCATGAGTATCTTCCTTATATTTTTTATGTATGTTTAACGTGAATTTATAGTGCGGAAGACGGGACTTGAACCCGCACGCCCAAGCAGGCACTACCCCCTCAAGATAGCGTGTATACCGATTCCACCACTTCCGCTTAATTATTGGCGAAAAATATGGTTGTTAAACAATAAAATCAACCCCAAAAACCGATTTATTATTCATCCGCATCGGAATTCATGTGCAATACATCACTTTATACGCATTCTCATCCGATTTCGGAAAAACAAATTTCTCAGTTCTTCTTTGAATTTTTTTTCGAATATCAAATACTTTGCAATTTGATTAGGCGTCAAAATATCCGATACCGATTTAATAAATTCAGCCCTTTTATCCGCTATCTTTTCCTGTATTGAAAGGTATTTATTAATGAGTTTATTTATTAATCGAACATTTTTCTTTCCGTTTTTAGTCTCAAGTTGTAACTCCATTTGTTGTAAAACTCCTTCCTGTGATTTATTTAACTGCATTATTTGTCTTTGATAATTATCACGTCTGAGGAAGAATTTTAACATTGTGGGTTCATCGAGATGCAGTACATCAAGTAATTTGATTTTTTCAAGATCTTCTATTTTTTTCCTTACTTCATTCATTCTGCGATGCATTTGAGCAAATGCGCTTGCCGATATGAAAGACAATAATAATACGAATACAAATACTTTTTTCATAATATTACCCTAATAAATCCTTTTGTTTAATAATTCCTTGTAAATTCGATCAGCCTCTTTTCCATTCATATTTTGAATTATATTATTTAATCCAATGTTTACATAAGATTGAATATAATTTTTCGATTCGTCAGTCCCGTTTAATTCGTTTAAGATTAGCGTATCTAAAACCGAATCATAATGAGCCGATTCCGATTGAGGCGGATATTCGATATTTATTTGATTTCCGTACATTTTTATCGCTTCGGATAATTCGTTCGGCGTTAGTTGCCAGGTTAATAAGCTTGTACCGGGTTTATTAAAAACTACAGGTTTATTTATCACCAAAATTAAAACTATCAATACAGCAGCTAATGCTGAAAGACCAAGTGCAAATTCAGGTGAAAACTTCGATTGATTTTTCTTTTTCAGTGTCTCACGAAAATTAGGTACAGTCCGGATAAAGTAATTTTCATCGATCTTTACTTCATTCAAGTTTTTCAGCTCATTTAAAAAGTTTTTATACTTTTCAAGTTCCTTTCTGAGCTGAGCAGAATTTTTTAATTTCTCTTCAAAAAGAAGCTTTTCATTCGGATCCATTTGTCCGTCAATATATAATATAATTTTATCAATAGTCTTCATTTTTTTTCATCATCTCCGTAATTTTTTGCATCGCATGAAAATAATTTGCTTTTAATCCTCCGATGGTTTTTCCCGTTATATTTGCAATATCTTTGTAACTTAAACCTTCGTAATTTCTCAATAAGAATATCTCTCTTTGCCTTGCAGGAAGCTTTTGAATGATTTTATCCAGTTTCTCCAATTTTTCTTTTGTTTCCAAGTTTTCAATAATGTTTTCGGAACTACGTATATTTTTTTTAATATTATCATCTATTGAAAAAAATCTTCTGACTTTTCTTTTATTAATTTGATTGATACTTCTAGTACTGGTAATTTTATAAATCCATGTATAAAGTGAAGACTGAAATTTAAAATCCTTCAATTTATTATAAAGAACCAACAACACTTCCTGGACAACTTCATCGGCATCTAAATGATTTCCCGTCATTTTTCTCGCATGCCAATATATTTTTTGTTGATACTTGTGTACTAATTTATTAAATGCATTTTCATTACCATTAATAAAACTTCGTACTAATTCAAAATCCTCTTGAGTATCAATCATAGTGCTATATTACATTGTATATTTAGACAACCGCAGGCATAAAGTAGTTTAAATATTTTTTCTTTTAAACCTGTTGCTTCGCCCTATTGTCAAAGTTATGTAAATAATAAAATTTTTTAAATATAAATTAGGAGAAAAAGATGAAAAGGTCATTAGTTGCATTGATAATATTTTTTCTTTTTGCATCGGTATTTACGATAGATTCATATTCACAAAGAATGCCTAACCGTCCCGTTAGGATGAAAAATCATTCTTTTTTCATGAAGCAAAATAAAGAGAGAATTTGGAAGCGGTTGAATTTGACAAAACAACAAGAAGTAAAGATGGCACTATTAAAAATTAATTTTCAAAAAGAGATGATTGATCTTAGGGCAGCTTTACTGAAAGAAGGACTTAACATGAGAGACCTGAAAATCAAAGGTGAAATAAACCGAAAAAATGTTATCTCCGGTGTTGAAAAGATGAATAAGTTCCGTGATGAAATGGCTTTGGAAAAAGCTAATCATTTGATGGATGTTTATTATGTTCTTACTCCTAAACAGCAAAAAATTTGGAATAAGTATTCTCTATTTCATCAGGAAAAAATGCATCGTCCTATGCATGGAAGAAAAATGGGAAAAAGAATGAGAATGAGAGTTAGAGTAGAACAAGGTAAATAAACAAATAAAAATTATAGAAACTTATTAAATCTAAATTGAACGATTCTTGATTGTCATTGTGAGAAGCGTAAGCGACTCGGCACTTTTGGTGGGTTCCTAACCATATAGGTTCTTGCAATGACATGGTTTTATTAATTTTACATTACAAATGCTCAATTTAGGTCTTAGAGGAGTGGAATAATATGTTGAACTAAGCCCCCGCCGGAAAGACTGCGGGCAGGCGCAAAGCGGAAGATTTCTTGGGCTAACCCACCAGGTTATCAAAAACAACATTTACTTTTGTTACAAATTATATATTTCCGATAAATTTAATAAACACAATTTATAAACAAATCGGAGGCAATAATGTACACAGCAATAATCAATCGTATTACTTTTCATTGCTATTACAAATACTGCACGGCGTGCCGCTTTCCGCCTTAGTTTATCCTTAGTTCCCACTTCTTTTTAGCAGGAGCACAGGATTGTTTCAAAAGAATGCCTATGGCATACCGAATCCTTTATAATGTTATGTGCAACATTAGTTCATAGACAATTCATACAACTTTTTTACACTTTTCCAATTTCTTGTTGTTGCCGATATGCCGAGCTTATTTTCCAGAAATGTATTTGATAATTTGCTTTTTCCATAACCATTTGGGCAATATAAATATACCTCATTACCTTGAATAGTTAACCTTTCTGGAGATTTTACATACCCCAGAAGTATCTCCTGTTTTTGATTAGAAGGAGTAGACTGCAAAAATGTTACTAGAATCTTAGTGCCATTTCCTTCTACCTTTGCCTCTTTATATGGGCAATTATCCACAATCCCTTTTAATTCTTTGTTGGTTCGGATATTCACCTGTACATGAAATGTGTATTTCTCTTTAATGGCCTTTTCTATGGTTTTCTTTAAATCTTCCTTATTCAAACCCTTTGACTCAAAGATCACATTACCACTCTGAATATACGTAGTAACACTTTCAAATCCTTGGGCTTCATAAAGGGTTTTTAGATCG
>CBFDUR010000092.1:0-6922 GCA_965613005.1 uncultured Ignavibacteriales bacterium | reverse complement strand
ACAAACCCGGTAGCGTTTATCTTAATAAATACAAAATTCAAAATACGGTAACTGACGTCAGACAATTCACGGATAATATTCCCTCAGATTTTAGGCTTTATCAAAATTATCCTAATCCGTTTAATCCAAACACAGTTATCAGTTATCAGATTCCGGTGCTAAGTAAAGTTACACTTAAAGTGTATGATTTTATAGGCAGAGAAGTTAAAACATTGGTAAATGAAGAAAAAGAGGCGGGCAATTACAAAATTAATTTTAATGCTACCAAATTAGGAAGCGGAGTGTATTGGTACAAACTTACAGCTAAAAATAATTTCGGAAACTTTGTACAGTCAAAGAAAATGGTCTTAATCAAATAAAAAGATATGTAATTGGAGTAATTGATATGAAAGCATTAAAAATAATTTTAATAGCAATTAGTTTATTTCTTATCGTGAATGATATGATATTTTCTCAACCTTTCACAAAAAAATATATTATGTCTTTTCATACATGCGATGTAAATTGTAACGGTTTTCAAGATCATAAAGTCCATTTAGCAGAATCTAATGATGGAATAAATTGGACTTTAGTACCAAATTTTATTCCTTATGGAGGAAGCGTACCGGATGTAATTATTAGAGGAAGTAAATTATATATCTTTACACCGGGTATGGTAAAAAGATATGATAAAATAACAAATACTTGGGATTCAAATCCTGTACCTGTTTCAATTATTGACAACAATGGCGCACCTGTCCAGTACGTAGATCCTTCGGCCATTATAGATAATTCTGGTAAGATTGTTTTATTTTATCTTAATTCGACCGGTTTAACAGGTGATCCTGCTAGTTGTCAATCATATCCTTGTACAAAATATTTTGATTCTGCCGTTGAAGTGGAAGGTTCTGATGGGACACAATTTATTTCTCAAAGCGGAGATAGAGCCACTTATCAATTAACTAATTCTCCTTCGAGCGCTTCAGATCCCGATATATTTTTCGATGGTACAAATTATATTTTATATATATCTAAAGGGCAAGGAATTATTGCAATGAAAAGTGATACTTTGCAAGGTTCATATACGGTTTTTCCAAACCTTCCTAATGGTGTTTTAACAAATCAAGGTGGAGTGCCTTCAGGCTATTTTGATGACATAAATAATCAATATTGGACTTATGTACATTCAAATAATGCAGGAAGTGTTGTTATAAGAAGAGCAGTTCATTCTGATTTTAACAGTCAGCTGACTTCATTTTCAACTGTTTTATCGGGACCCATAATTGGGGAAACTTTTACAACTACAACTGAAAGTCCCGGAATTACGCTAAATACTTTTTTGTTAACTAATGTAGAATTAGTAAATGATAACATCCCTGTAAAATTTTCTTTGGTACAAAACTACCCAAATCCATTTAATCCGAGTACAACAATTGAATATTCCATTCCGACTGTTGAGACAAGGCATGCCTTGTCTGTACAACTGAAAATTTATGATATTCTCGGACGTGAAGTAGCAGTTCTAATAAATGAGCAACAACAACCCGGATATTATAAAGTAAATTTCGATGCTTCAGCGCTATCCAGCGGAATGTATTTTTATAGAATTATTGCCGGCAAATTTGTACAGACAAAAAAGATGGTGCTTTTAAAATAGTGCCATTTGTCCCGTCAAAAATAATTAAATTGGGAAAAAAGGCTGAGGAGACAAATAAAGTAAAACAAAATTAAGGGAAATGAGACTGAGAAGTCGAATTGGTCTTAGAGTATAAACCGAGTTTATAAGCTACAACTTTTTTAGAATGCTAATCAAAAATAAATGTAAGTTTTATATCTGCTTAAAGCGTTTTGTTTTTAGATAGAATTTACTCTTTTTTTGTAAATATAACACATCTAAACAACTCCGTCTCTTTACTTTAAATTTAACTCATATTTTTTAAAATATGATATATCTTGACATACAAATAAAATTTTTTAAATATAAATAAGGAGAATTAATTGATAGGGATTAATATACAAGAAAATGAAAATATAGACAGAGCACTAAAAAGATTTAAGAAAAAATATGAACGTTCAGGAATTCTTAAAGAATTTAAGAAATGTCCCAGGCTCAAAAATATATCTTTTCTTGATTTTAGTTGCCTCACGTAAAATTGTTGTAATTTTTTCAGTGCTTCTTCCGGTGTCGGTACGGGGTATTTGTTAACATCAATAATAAACGGGCTCCGTTATATTTCAGATCAGCCCTCTTGCAAATAAGGTGGAATGAAGGAAAAGAATTTATTATGATTGGTGATGATATTGAATCGGATATCTGTGATGCTAAGAGTATGGGAGGGGAAAGTTTTCTTGTTTATGCGGGGAAAATCGGATATTCTTTACTAGAAAATTACAAAATTAAGCCTGACTTTAAAGCAAAAAATTTATCCGGGGCAATAGCCCTTTTAGAGGTACATATAAACGGCGTTTCTTTTCATTTTTAATTTTCGTTGTGCGATCTATTTATTCTGCACCGGATAGTCTGGAAATAACTTTTTGCAAAATCACTCTTTTCACCTTCAATTTTTCTCTAAACTCCAATCTATCAGTATCGGCAATTTCCATTTGAAGATCTGAAATAACGGATTCTAGGAGTTCTCTAAATAATTGAATTTCTTGAGGAGTCATATCTATTTCTATCTTAGCCATTTTTACCTCCTGTTTTTTAATTTTATTTTAAATATAATTAAAAATTTTATTATTCTTACGAGCGTATGCAAGATCAACAATTTTTTTTAATGCTTTTTGATAGGAATATCCTGCAGCTTCAGCGGAACGCATAAACCCAGCACCTTCGGTCAAATCCGGATTAGGATTAACTTCCAGCACATACAATTTATTGCCTTTCGATAAGCGCATATCAACGCGCGCATAATCCCGGCATTCCATAGTTTTAAATACTTTAACTGCAATTTCTTTTGCTTCTTTTTCAATTGACTTTGTTAAATCGGCAGGGCAACAGGGAATAGTTTTATGATAGGCTTCATTCCGTGGTTCCCATTTAGCTTGATAACTTACGATGTTATGTAGATGATCCGGCATCTCGGTAAAATCTATCTCGCTGATCGGAAGAGCTTTTAATCTTTTATCCCCCATAACAGCAACGTTTAACTCTCTACCTTCAATAAATTCCTCTACCAAAACAGGCTGCATAAAATAATGAAGGACATAATTAATCCTTTCCTTTAGTTCTTTCATACTATGCACTATCGAATCGTTTTCAATTCCGGCACTTGCATCTTCAAAAGCAGGCTTTATAATAAGTGGATAATTAAGGCAATGTGAATAATTTTTTAAAGCTTTTTTGAAGACTGTGAATTGCGGTGTTTTTATGCGGACCGAATTTAATATTCTTTTCGTCAGGACTTTACTTTGACAATTGGATAAAGCCATCGATGGTGCACCCGTATACGGAATGCCTATTAATTCTAGTAAACCGACAACGTTCATTTCGAAGCGTGCATTGTCTTTATAAATCTCTATGAAATTAAATATTACATCCGGTTTATTTTTTTTTATATCTTTTAAGAGCGTTGTAATATCATCTTTTATATTGAGGGAATAAGATTCAAAACCTTCTTCCGAAAGCTTTTTGCAAAGAATTTCATATTCTTCGATAGGAGTTAAGTCTTCAATTTCAAAATACGGCACAAAATTAAAATTAACGTTATTCTCTTCAGGCTTAATATATAATTCAGGATTGGGTTCATTAAATACTGCGGCTACTTTTAATTTTTTATCGTTCATTAAAATAAAATTAAAGAAAATTCTTTCTTTTGCAAAATTTCCGGCGTATAATTAATTAACTTTGATTAAATTATTTTTTAAATGTTTTCAGGTAATTTATGAGTTTTTATCCACAGCCTTACAAGTATCAATGCGGACCGTTTGCATTGAAATATGCTTTAGTTATGTTAGGCAAATTTGAAAATGAAAGGGAAATAGGAAAGCTGGCAGGCAGCACGTGGTGGTACGGAACAGATGAAATCGGTTTAGCAAAAGCAGCAAAAAATTTTAATTGTAAAATGAAATATTTTAAACGTGAAACTCCTGATGATGCAATTAAAGTTCTAAGCAGTCATTTAAAACAGGGATTACCGTGTATACTCAGTATCGATAATTGGGAACATTGGGTAACCGTAATCAATGAACAACAGAATAAATTTATTATGGTTGACAGCGCTCTTCAAAAAGTTATAGTAATTCTGACTCATAATCAGCTAATCAAACACTGGAAATATTTTGATGATGAAATACAATATGTAAGTTATGACGGATATGCACTCGTTCCTAATGTGAGACCGGTTACTAAGGCTAAATTCTCTCTTGAAAAAGCCCGCTATCTTATGCGCAATTCCAATAAAGAACTTGCTGAAAAATGGGATACTTATTTTAATGATTTGATTACTATATGCAGACCAAGAACCGCTCATTCCAAAAGGATCATTTCTTTTGCAGAGTTTCTCAGACGAAATGAAAATTTTTTAGTGAAAGAAGTTGCTAATTGGCATGGTTCACCTTCTTATAATGAATTAAGAAAAATTTTAAAGAATATGCAATTTGTGGCTGAAGTCTATGATCTCGTCATTTACACTGAGGATCAGAAAAAAGCATTAATAGCTCTTTCTTCAATTTTGATGATGTACGCCTGCGGTAAATACGGAATGGTTCCTATTTACTAAAACAATTATAGGAGAATTTATGGAACAAGCAATAATTAAAAATCCGAAAATTTTATCAAGGGATAATACATCTCTTTTACTTATTGATATTCAAATAAAAATATTAGCCGTTATGCAAAATCCTAAAATGGTTATCAATAATTCACTCAAATTAATAAGAGGTTTTAAGGTATTGAATATTCCGATCTTTTATACCGAACAATACCCGAAAGGATTAGGTAGTACCGCCCCTCAGTTGCAAGAGGGACTCAAAGGTTTGAGCGCTATCCAAAAATCCGGTTTTAGTTGTTTAAGCGCTCCTAATTTTTTTAAAAGATTGAGGGATAATAAAGCTAATCAAATTGTTGTTGCCGGAATCGAAACACATGTATGCATTCAGCAAACGGTTCTTGATTTACTTGCTAACGGTTTTCAAGTTAATGTAGCTGCCGATGCAGTCTCTTCAAGGCATGAAAATGATTATAAATTTGCATTGGATAGGATGAGAGTCAATGGCGCCGAAGTTACAACTACCGAAGCAATCCTTTTTGAATTGTTGAAATACTGCGGTACGGAAGATTTTAAAACTATAGCTAAAATTGTTAAATAATAAATTTCTTTTAAAAATTTATTTTACTTGTGGAAGAGTTTTAATTTTTGTTAATGTTCTCATTCCCAAAACTTTAAAATGCAACTCATTATTGAAAGTATTAATAAGCCGGTTTTAATGTTGTGTCTCTATTTTTCCTTTTGAAAAATATAAATTGACATTTGTCCACCTAAGGAAGGAAAATGTTGTTCGACTTTGGGTGATGGAAATTTTTTCATTACTTCTATGGGAACATGATCAAAATGTAGAACAGTTCGATAAATGTGAAGAATTAGTTTATCGACTACACTTGGGTCAGGTTTGGCAGAGAAGAAAAGAAGAAGAAGTACCCCACCGGGTTTGAGTACCGCTAATAGTTTTTGAACTATCTCTTCTTGATGCCTTAAATGAGAGAAAACCAAGGTAGAGATAATACCGTCATATTCTTTATCAATTTCCAAATGCATTATATCACCGGTGCAAAGCGTAAGGTTTTCAAGGTGCCCGAACTTTCGTTTAGCTTCAGCCAACATCTCCGCCGATAAATCAATTCCTTTATACGATTCGAATGAAATATTGTGTCCAAGTATCCGTTCAATATTTATACCTGTACCGACACCCAGATCAAGAATCTCCATGCCGTCTTTGATATACTCAGCTAATAATCTGTTAAACTCTTTTTCTGCTAAGGCTGCAAACTTTGGATCCCAAACCTTTCTTGTAGAATCATACCACTTCGCCAGCCGACGATAGACTCCTTTAACTTTTTTAGTGTGTATATCCATATTTTCTCTGAGTGAACTTTTGGTTGAATCTAATCTCATACATATTAATTATTTGCTGATAAAGAATTAGTATTATTACATCTTACGTCAAATTTATTAAACGAAAAAATGCCGGTTTTATCAATATTAAAGTTTTCATAAGGCTATTTGTATAGCGTTTGTTGTAGCCTGTTACATGCTGATTAGTTGATTATTGATAAATTCAATTGTTTTCCGAAACCAATCTCAATCAGTCTGTATAATGTTGATAATTGAATATCACTATGTTCATTTTCAATTCGTGATATAAAGCTCTTTTTTGTTCCAAGTTTGCCGTACCTTTGTTCAAGATGCTCGTCAAGTGTTGTTTACCTCTATTACCTTTTCTTTTATATCATCGATTGTTGTTTTTTCTGTTATTTCAATTTCATCACTACTAACTATTTTATTCAAATATAAATGTGAAACAATTTCCAACAAACATTTATTATCTAAAATTTTACCTTCAAAATCCTTTATTGTAGTTAATATATCAATGTAGCGTTCCGGATTTCTAACAGCAGTTTCAAATGCCATTTGTTTAAATACAGGTTTCCTTTTTATTTTCTTTTTCCCCATAATTAATGCGTTAATTCTTTTTCTGAGATTTTGTTATTTTCAATAATACTCATATCATCAAATAATAGTTGTTTCTCGGGTTTATAATTAGTTACCAACACTTCGTTAAAAGATTTAATTGTATTGTCATGATAACTTATATAATTACTCTTTACATTTTTGATATTATATTTGCTTGCCCATTTTAAAAATATATCATTTATTTTCCCTTTGTAGTGAGTAACATTTGAAATCGCAAAATATATATTTAGGTTGTTAAGATAATCTAAAAG
>CBFDUR010000091.1:0-6940 GCA_965613005.1 uncultured Ignavibacteriales bacterium | reverse complement strand
CCGCCTGTCGCTTCGCAGATTGGCGTATAAAACATGGTCGTGCCATCGGCCTGCGATTTGCAAATAACTTTGTGCCACGCCCTCATATTTGAAACCGGTTTTTTCACCTGAGAAACTATCGGTGAAAAAATTAGGTAATCCCTTAAAAAAGTCTTTCGAATTAAATAATCCTTTAAATTACTTTAATGGTAATTTTTATTTCGGAGCAGGTTTATATGATTTACCGGTTACCCGGTTTAATTACACGAAGCCTTTTAAGAACGGGATATTCGAAGGATTTGCAAACGGTAATTATCAACGTGCATACGTTAGGAATAGTGATCGTTATTCTTTATCGGGAGGTGCAAATTTGTCATATTTTATAAGTAATGATGCTTCTTTTTTATCGGGAACACAATTTAAATTACATAGCAAATACGGTTTCTCTTCATATAAATTCTTTGCTTCCAATACACCGCAAGCTAAAAGAACTTTGGGATTAGGCGATCTTTCTCTAAGCGTTAATAATATACGGAGCAAGAATTTTTTATTCGCATCAAAATTATCCGATAACTATTATTCAATTTCACAAGAATCATTTGCAGAAAATTTTGTGCAAGTTTACGGTATGATGAAGTTGGCGTTTACTACGTTCAATATCGGTACCGATATAAATTATAAATTACAATCACTGAAAAATATTATCGGTAATAATCTAAATTACAATTTTTTAAAAATGCATCCACAAATCGGTGTAAATATTGGTAAAAATATTAAAGCGGAGTTCGGATTTTTATATGCTGAAGCCGGCACTAATAACTTTTTGGCTCCTACAGCATCCATAGCGTTCAGGGTAAATAAAGATATCTCATTTTTCGGTGAATATTCACCTGATGTTGATTTTTACGGAAGCGGTTATTTCCTGACCGAAAACAGGTATTTCAATACTCAAAATTTTAAGAATTTATTTTTTTCAAAGCCGACAAATTTAAAAATTACTATTAAGTATGAATATCAAACATTTTTCGAGATTGATGCCGGTCTCCAAATCTTTTCTTCAAAATATATCCCTTATTTTACTTCTTCTCTTCAATCCGGCAAATTCGATGTTGTTACAACATCCGGAAGAAGTGGTGATGCATTTGTAAATTTTCTATTTTATTTCGGACCTTACGGCTCTTTATTTAGTACAGCCGAATTCTACGACTCAAGAGATACAAGCGGTAATATTCTTCCTTACTATCCAAGAGGTAGAATCTCGCTTAATTACAGCTACGCTTTCAAAAATGGGTTAACTACCGAAGTTAAACTTGCTTATAATTCCGGCTCTTACACAAATATCAGCAATACCAATAAATTAAATCCCTTTATTAATTTGGGATTAAATTTTATCTATAAACTGAAACATAATTTTGATTTGACATTACGATTCTCAAACTTATTAAATCATAATAATTATATTTGGATGGGATATAAAGAGATACCCTTTAATGCTGTAGCAGGTTTTCGATATCATTGGTAAATTTTATCTATTGATTATATCGTTATTATATATTAGTAAATTATATTAATAATTATTTCAAAAATTAAAAGCATTTGACAATGACAAAGGCTGAGTTAATAAGAAAACTATCTAAGCTTTCGGGTGTACCGGATTCGGAAACAAAAATATTTTTTGAAATATTTTTGAAACGTGTATCGAAACTCTTAAAACCCGGTGAGGCAATTTTCTTAAGACAAATAGGCTATTTCCAATTAAGGCGAGGGATGATTAAAAATATCCCTTTATCTAAACGAAAAGAAAATGAAAATGTTATTTATGCCGATTTGATAATTTATTATCAGGAAAATAAAAAATCGGAAACACCGCAAGAAAACCTTATTTTTAATGTCCCTTCTGAAAATTTTAACGAATATGATTTGCTGGATTCTTATTTTAGTTTAAGTATCGGTAAACCTTTAATCCCTCTTCAAGGCATTAAACCGACCGAATTTTTTATACCCCCAACCGGCAATGAATTGCTAAAATTAATTGAAACGAAAGTTGAAAAACTTTTCAGAGAAAACAAGGTAATCGATCAGCACGTTAAAGGGAATGAAATACTTTTAATTGATGCTAATAACAAAAATTCTAATCCAATGAAGATTGCATGGGATAATCCTTCCGGCGATGAGCGGAATGAATTGAAGCAAAAAGATCAGTCGGATAATAATTTAAGCGAATACGAAAATGTTTCATGGGATTTCGGTGAAAATTTATCCAAGCAAATTGAAGAAGAATCAATTTTAGATATTGATAAAGAACCAATAACCTTTTCTCAATTGGAAGAAGATATCTCGGGATTATCTTGGAGCTTTGGAGACGAAACGGATAATGAGCCTCAGGTTGATACAAGTAATGAACCGGTTGAACCGGAGGAGAAACAACTTGATGATAATTTCCTAAACGACGATGTAAATAATATTGAAAGGGATGGATTAACAACTCAAGAATTTGAAGATAAGGTTGACAAGAGATTAAATAATTTTAAAAAAGTTAAATCATTCACTTCGGAAATTTTGAATAGCTCAACGGATGATAATATTTCTAAAGAATCATTACTTCCTTGGAATTTTAATAGTTTTGCTCCTGATCAAAAAACAACAAATGTTTCGAGTCCTTTTCTAAATAATGAAAATGAAATAGTTGATGAGAGAGGTTTCGAAAAGGTAAGGAAAACTACTACCCATAATTTAGAGCTTGATGAATCAATTGAAGAAGAGTCATTAAGTCTCGATGAAGATAAAATAACAAATGAGAATATTGAGATAAATAAACACAAAGTAGAAAACAAACCGGAGAATTCCAAAGAGGTGGATGGACGATTTGCTGAGAGATTAAAGTCAAGGGAGAGGCGTTATTCTAAGGATAGATCTACATTTGTATTCCTTATTGCTTTAGTCACTATTTTGTTGGTAACTGCTGCTCTTTATCTTTTCATAAGAAACGGTAATTATTTGATATTTCAAAGTAGGAATAAAATAAAAAAACCCGTTACTGTAGCGACAACCGGCATAATCGATAGGAGATTTGCAATTCCGGTAACTTATCCCTATCCGAAAAAAGGGATGGAATATATTTCCAATGCTGTTATCAAGCCCTCGCTATTTAAATTTAATCAGCCGAAAATGACCGCCGAACAAGAACACAGTAATTTATATCGAATTCTTACAAACTCAAAAGTAACGGAAAAGAAAGTTAATGCGTTTACCAAGAAAAATGTTACTCAAATTCCGGTGATTACGGAAACCAACCTGAAAAATTACATAAAAGTTGAAGATAATATTTATAAAAAAGGTAATTATTTCATAGTGCAGGTTTCATCATGGAGGTCAAAATCCGTAGCGGTTAAGCAGGCAAATAGATATACAAAAAGAGGTCTGAAATCATTTATAGAAAAAGCAAAAATACCAGGTCGAGGAACTTGGTATAGGGTTCGAGTCGGCAATTTTAATTCGTTGGAAATGGCCGAAAGTTTTATTAAAAAAAATAAATAATGATTAATTATAAGGTAAGGATATGAATCTATTTTCGATGTTTCTCAAAGGGGGAGTCATAATGTGGCCAATATTGTTATGTTCAATTATCGGACTAGGCGTCATTATAGATAGGTATACAGTGCTGAGGAAAGCAAAAATTAATGTTCCGGCATTTATGGTAAGAATTAGGGGACTGATTAAGAGAAAAGATATTACCGGTGCTGTCGGTTTTTGTATAGAAGAAAATTCACCGGTTGCCAATGTGGTTAGAAAAGGATTGAAAAAATATAAATTGGGGCATGCAAGAGTAAAGGAAGCAATAGAAAGTGCCGGAAATCAAGAAATCGGGAAACTTGAAAAAGGTTTATCCATGTTGGCAACTGTTGCCAGTATTTCGCCATTACTCGGATTTTTAGGTACCGTTATGGGAATGATATCTGCTTTTATGAAAATTAAAAATCTGGCAGGAGCAGCAAACCCAAGTGATTTAGCAAACGGAATTTGGGAGGCTTTGGTTACAAGTGCTTTTGGATTAATCGTTGGTATTACTGCACTGGCATTTTATAATTATTTTCAACATTCAGTAAAAAAATTGGTTACGGATATGGAAACTGTTGCGAATGATGTTGTAGATATTATACAAGATAGTTCTCCCAGCGTTACCAATGTTAAAGAAGAAATTGAAATTGATTTATAGGTTTTTAAAATGAAATTTGAAATATCCAGTGAACCAATAACGGCATTTAGTTATTCATCCTTAACGGATATTGTAATGCTGCTAATCATCTTTTTCCTGTTGACGTCTCAATTTGTTGTACAAACCGGAGTTAAGGTTAAATTGCCCGGCTCTAAAACAAATGAGCAGATCGTACCGTCTAAATTAATCGTTACATTAACACAAGCCGGTGCCGTTTACCTCGGCTCCGATCAAATTAGTTTGGCTGAATTACCTGGTAGGTTGAATGCTCTTAAAAGTCAAACTTCCGAAGATAATTTAATTATCCGAGCTGATAAATCTGTGGCTATTGAGTTGGTAATTAAAGTGATTGACGCCGGGAAAGCTGCGGGAATTGATAAATTTACAATTCAAACACAGAGAGAGAATCTGTGAGTGAGAGTTCTAAAAATATTAAAAAAACCGGAAATTTTAATCTGAAGTATAAAAAGGTTAATCGTATATCGTATTCTTTATCTTTGTTGATTCACGCTTTAATTCTTATAGTATTTTTCTTTGTAAGTTTTACTGTTTATACTCCTTCAAAAAAAATTGTGGAGTTGTCTTTTGGTACTTCGGGTAAAACCGGCTCTTCCGGGGCAATTGGTACTCAGATTAAAAAAATTGAAGAAGTATCGAAACCAAAACCTAAAAGTGAAACTAAAGCTAAAAACCGGAAAGTGAAAAAAGTAAATTTACCAAAGGCTCGGAATACCGAAGTTGAAAATGTAGTGAAGGCTGCCTCAAATAATAAAAAGAAAAATAACACAACAAGGAACAAAATAAAAGAAAAGACAAATTCTAATCAGACTGCAGAAGGAAGGGGAAATAAAGCAAAAGGGAACGGGAGTTTAGGATATGATATTAATTGGGGAGGAAAAGGGCAAAGAAAAATTTACAGCTATATTCTTCCTACTTATCCAAAAGGCGTCAATAAACAAATTGATATTCGATTAAAGTTTTCGATATTACCCGACGGAACCATCGGAACAATCATCCCTTTAATTAAAGCCAATACAAGATTGGAAAATGCAGCGATTAATTCTTTAAGGCAGTGGAGGTTCGAAGCGCTAGCTCCTAATCAAAAGCAAGTCGAGCAAACAGCGGTTATTGTTTTTCCGTATCGTCTTCAATAGTAAAGATATCGCTGTAATACATCTTGTAAAAAAAATATTCCGCAATTGTTAGTAATGTTAAAGAAAGATCATTCCGATTAAAATAGTAACCGAATCCGGCAGGTTTTAGAAATAATTTTGTTAAAAGATCCGTCAATGACCAACCGACCGAAAATAAAATACCGATTAACGATAGATCTAAAAACGCCGATAAAATAGAATCTGTCTGCCATTTTTTTATAAATACGATAAGAATAAAAATAAAATGGATAAAAAATATTATGGCAGCTACCATTTATCAAACCTTTTTCTATTTATTATCGATGGTATTTTTTATTTATTAACGTCATACCCAATAAGCCCCCTAATAATCCGAAGATAGCATAAATCAGCGAATTGCTGAAAAACATAGCAAAAGTATACAATGCCGAAAATCCTGTAGTCGTTATTTGATTACTGATTTGTTGAAAGTAAACCAATGTTTGGGCAATCATGGGACCAAGATGCCAGCTTTTTAACATTGCTTCAGATTGAGGTAACGTTTGTATAAAATCATTAGTGCGTGTAATGTAAGTTATTATTACATCGATGAATGTAGCAAAAATTGCAGAAAAAATTCCGGTGAGTACTCCAAATTTTATTGCAAAACCGGGTGTTATTTTTGTGTAGAACTTTGTAACTTTTTGAAATAAATAAAGCGAAAAAAATGAAGCCAAAGGTACAATTAAACAGAATCCAATATTTTTAATTCCAGGTACGGTAATTAAAGCAGCCGCGCCGAATCCGCATATTAAGGGAGGTAAGTATTTATTCGAATTCATTTTTCTCTGAAGCCATGTAAAAAAATATTTTCAACGGTATTTAAAATAAACATAAATATAATTGAACCAAACAATAAACCTGTTGCAAAAGCTAGTAACTTTGAATAATGATACAACCCGATGGTGCTGAAAAACACGTCTATCCCCATTGGAATAAGCGCAATTAAAAAATATTTAATACTAAGATTTATTCTCATAATTGTAAATAATGATAAGAATGACGTTAATAATGTTCCTATATAGATACCCGTACATCTGGCACCTACTAACAATTCATGACCGTTTAAATAAAATGTCTTAGCGTCAATTTGATTACAGACTGTGCCGTAACTTATCTTCAAAACAGGATAAAGCAGGTATATCAAATTGGAATTGGGAAAGAGAAACATTACTGAAAATCCTATGCACCAGATAAGAATAACCAAAAAAAATAATAACCGTGCTGCACGTAAAGTTAAAAATTTTGATTTAACAGTATTGTATAAATTCGAACCGATTGTTTATTCCTATAACTAATAAAATTTTTTTTAAGAAACGTATCTAAAAAGATCGGTTTCAAGTTTGCAAAATGTAACTATGAACAAAAATCATAGCTTTTTCACAAGAGAAATGCCTCTTTAGAAAAGACTCTTTTATGATGACGTTTGTATTATTTAAGTAATTTATAAATTTCTATTTGTGTCGGCGTCAGCAAATATAATTTATGATTATAAAGCAAGGTGCTTATGATAATATTATTTTGTTTCTTGCCTTCTAATTTTATTTTTTTAATTTCCAATAAAAATTTTCAA
>CBFDUR010000090.1:0-6979 GCA_965613005.1 uncultured Ignavibacteriales bacterium | reverse complement strand
CGAAACTCCCACAGAGATAGAGTAGGAACAGATTCATATTTAGTTTATTTTGCCTCCCAATTAAATATACTCTAAACTGAGTTATTATTAATGTAAGCTTAATAAAACCATGTCATTGCGAAAGCCTACTTTTGTTTTTGGTTATTACAAATATGCTGATTTCTCAACGTTTTAAACATTCAAAAGGTTTTTTTATTTATATTTTTCACCTAATTTAAATATAAAATAAAAAGGATTACTCTAATGCATGAAAGTAAATTTGACGAATTTGTAACTATTGTAAAAAAATTACGAGCCGAATGCCCTTGGGATAAAGAACAGACTAACGATTCAATTAAAGCAGCAACTTTGGAGGAAGCCTATGAAGTGGTCGAATCCATAGATAACAAAGATTATGATGAATTAAAAAATGAATTAGGCGATCTTCTCTTTCATATCTTATTTCATTCAATTATCGCTGAGGAAAATAATAAATTCAATTTAACTGATGTTATTGAATCAATTAAATCAAAATTAATAAGACGTCATCCGCATGTTTTCGGTAGTGTAAAAATAACAGGGGTTGAAGATGTAAAGAAAAATTGGGAAGTTATCAAATTAAGTGAAGGAAGAAAATCTATTTTGGATGGAGTCCCTATCCGGCTTCCTTCACTCCACCGGGCTTTTAGACTTCAGGAAAAAGCTTCAAAGGTAGGATTTGATTGGGAAAAGAAAGAAGATGTATGGAAAAAAGTTATTGAAGAGATAGATGAAATGCATCTATCCGAAAAGGAAGAATCAAAAGAACAACTGGAAAATGAAATAGGCGATGTATTTTTCGCCTTTGTCAATTATGCCAGGTTTATAGGGATAAACCCCGAGAATGCATTAAGAAAGTCTAATGAAAAGTTTATTGCCAGATTTAAATATATTGAGAATAAAATAAATGAAAGCGGCAGGCAAATTAACGAATCCGATTTAACAGAAATGGATAGATTTTGGAATGAAAGTAAAAGTAAATTGGGCAATCAATAAATTATGGTGATATTCTATAGCTTTGGCTTAATATTTTATCAGAGCTAAATTTTGCACTAATTATTATTATTTGAATTACCGGAATTATTGAATTTTTCATAAGCATTAATAATATCTTTGACCAATTTGTGCCGTACTACATCGGATTTTTCAAAGTAAACAAAACCAACGCCTTCGATATTTTTTAAAATTTCTTTAGCCTGCACCAACCCGCTGATTGTTCTGAGAGGAAGATCTATTTGTGTTATATCGCCGGTAATAATTGCTTTGGAATTTGCGCCAAGTCTCGTAAGAAACATTTTCATCTGAATATCCGTAGCATTCTGAGCCTCATCTAAAATAACATAAGCATTATTAAGTGTTCTTCCCCGCATATAAGCCAAAGGTACAATTTCAACTGTTTTTTTTTCAATATAATTTTCCAATTTTTCCGAAGGTATCATATCATCAAGTGCATCGAAAAGAGGGCGTAAATAAGGGTCGATTTTTTCTCGAAAATCACCAGGTAAAAATCCTAAACTTTCGCCTGCTTCAACCGCCGGGCGTGCCAACACGATTTTATTTACTATTCCTCTTTTTAATCCTTCTAAAGCTAATGCCACCGCTAAATAAGTTTTCCCCGTACCCGCAGGACCAATAGCAAAACAAATATCATTTTTTTGAGCAATTTTTATATAATTTAATTGTCCTGCCGTTTTAGCTTTAACTACATCATTCTTTGTATATAAAACAATCGAATCGAATTCTTTTTCATTTATAATTTCTTTACCTTGAATCGAAAGGTTCAATATAGTTTCAATATCTGTTGTACTTAGCGAACCGCTAGTATTTAAAACATACACCATTTCCTTAAATATTTTTTCAATGAGTTCAACTTCTTCCAATGCACCTTTGAGAAAAATATTTTCACCTCGAACGGTTATTGTAGTATTAAATCGATCTTCAATAAATTTCAGATTATTATCATTAATTCCCAACAAGGAAAGCATATCGACATTTTCGATCGTCATTCGTTTTTCAACAGCACTCATATATCACCAATTAATAAAAAAAGCCCTTATCATAAAAAATGATAAGAGCTTTTCAAAATTAAATAATTTATCGTCTAACAATTTAAAGCCTATCTTATTTAGTAGGAGCAGGCTTATAGTTCTTTTTGATTTTATTGTATTTCGCTTTTTGTTCGTTATTCAAATGAGGAATAGAAAATACTTGTTTCGGATAAATTAAATTCGGGTTTCTAATCTTATCACGATTGGCTTTATAAATCATAGGCCAAGCAAAACCGTTCCCATAAAATTTAGTCTTTTGAGCAATACACCACAAACAATCGCCTTTAACAACCGTATAGTTAACTTCTTTTGGAATGACTACCCAAGAATCAAGTGCCGCTTGCATTTGGGAATGAACTTCATTAAAGAATTCCGGAAGTGCGCTGATTTTATTTGATTTTAAAGCATTGAGATCTTTTTGTCGATCAGTCTTAAGTCCTGTTTTTCTATTGATTTTGCCATCTAATTCAACAACTGCTTGCTTAAAATTATCAACATCAGCTTCAGTAGCTCCGACTAATTTGTAAAGTTCCTGCATGCAATCATTATAACTTTGCATGCTGTTTTCATTCTTCTTCAAATTATTTACATCTATTTGTATGGAGCCGACTTCTTTGGTTAAACTTGCCTTTTCGGTAGTCAAACGTTGGATTTCAGCATGCCACTCATCTTTTGTCATTTTCTTTTCTTGAGCAAAAACTGCGACAGAGAAAAAAAGCAAAAGAGAGAAAACACCAATTAGATTTTTATTTAATTTCATAATATTTCCTCCAAATTCAATTATATTAAATTTTATAAACTTATTGACCTAGCTTTTTTAGATTAGCTTTGGTCTCTTCTTTTTGTTTGTTACACTTTTGAAGTTTTGCTTCTTTCTCCGAGATCTGGCTTGTAAGTTTTGATCTCAGTGCCTTCAAAGAATTTGCCTGAGTCTGAAGTGAGCCGACCTCGCTTCTTAAACTTTTTAGCTGTGTCATTTCGGTTTCACTAACGCCTCCGCAACCGCTTAAAAAAGCAACTGTTACGGCAAATACAGCTATTAAAATAACGTTTCTAAGGGCTGTTTTTACTTTCATATTAGGACCTCCAATAAATTATTTATGGCTAACTTATTTTTATCTTTTCCTTCACGGGTTATAAAAATGAATAATTTTTTACACCTATCAAACAAAATAACAATTTTAAATGTAAATATATACAATTATTTTGATAATTGATTTTAAATTAAACATTTTTCTAATTTTTCTCCTATGTTTTAGAATACACAATCAAATTAACTTTCTTTCCACAAAACTTGTATATGTATTCCCTGCAATTATAATATGATCAAAGATGGGAATATCCATTATTTTACCGGCTTCAACTAATTTTCGTGTAATTTTAATATCCTCGTTGCTCGGTTCGGTATTGCCGCTGGGATGATTATGTACTAAAATCACACTTGCAGAATTATTTTCAATTGCTACTTTAAATATTTCTCTCGGATGAACTACGCTGGAATTCAAATTTCCAATCGATATAACCTCATATTTGATTATTTTATTAGCAGAATTCAGGCAAATAATCATGAATTTTTCTTTTATTTCATCCCTTAATAAGGGGATAAAAATCTCACCGATCTCAGCGGGAGATGTAATTTTTTTATTAGAAAACCATTTTGATTGAAAAATAATTCTTCTGCTCAATTCGAAAGCTGCTAATAGAGTAACTGCTTTATCTCTACCTATCCCTGAATTTTTCATCAAAGAAGTGATAGGTTCAGATGCAAGTACTGCGAGGTTAGAATGTTTAGTTATCAATTCTTGAGCAATACTTATTACGGATTTCCCTTTTGTGCCGGTTCGTAATAAAATTGCTAATAATTCTGCATCGGTTAAGTTTTGTGCCCCTCGCAAAGTTAGTTTTTCTCTTGGTCTGTCATCTAAAGGTAAGTCTTTAATTGTTAAAATTTCAGCACTCTCCTTTATAATTATTTGCCGGCTTTAAACTTATCTACCAGTTCGAACTTCCCGTCTTTATACCGTACAATATTTAGAAATTTATTTACTCGGTTTCCGTCAAAGAAAATATTATTATGAAAACCTCTGAAAATTATACCGGATTCTAATTCGTTCTTAATTGTATCTCTGCTACTATTAAAATTTTTAACAATATTTAACACATACTCGGTTATATCATATCCGTACAAAACATTCCGGTCGGCGTCAATATTTGTAATATTAAGAAAATCTTTACTGAATTTTTGAAATGCTTTATTGTTAAAATCAATATAATAATCAGAAGTGAAAGTTAATTTATTGCTTAATTCGGGAGAAGTTTCAAAACCTTTGGCCGTAAACCAATCTTGATTTCCATAAATCGGTACATTTAAATTATGTTGAACAAATTGTGAAAGTATGGCAGGTACATCGCTTTTATTCGCTAAAGGTAAATATACTCCCTCTAAAGTTAATGAATCCGCGGCAATTTTTGATACTTGTTCACTCAAATCGAAAGTATTACTTCTATAGTTTTGCTCGCTGAGTATTTCTCCACCAAGTGACTTAAATTCCTCAACAAATGCATTTGCAAGTAACGGGGAATAACCGTCTATTGCATTTAAAACCGACATTTTTCTCTTGTTCTCCACATAATAAATGTATTGTGCCATTACTTTTCCTCTAATGGCAAATGACGGATTTGCTTGAAAAAAGTTAGGATATAAATCCGTTAGGCCATTTTCGGTAGCTGTAGGAGAAATAATGGGAATGTTTGTATCTTTAAATACATCAAGCACTTTTTTTACCTCATTGCTATAAATCGGCCCTATTATTAATTTCATTTGTGGCAATGAAGAAAATTCATTTTTAATCAATTGAATATTTTTATTTTCACCTTCGGTATTTCTTATTAATAAACCTACTTTTTCTTTATGTGTATTATTATAATTTGAAATAGCAAATTTAATTCCTCCGAGAATTTCAGAACCGGCATCGGAAATTTCACCGCTTATATGCTTGTGTATCGGCAGCAATATACCAATTAAAGGTGTAGCGACATTCGTTAAATCATTGTTTTGTATTTTTTGAATGAATCCTTTTGCTTCATTACCTTCTTCTGTATTAGAATAGAAATTTAAAATATTATCAAATGTGGTTCGTGCCTTATCATAATTCCCGTTACTTAAATACATTTTCCCAATAAGAACGATTGTTTTAATATTGGTTTCAATTTTTGATTTAATGTACTATCATTTATTATCTTAAGTTGTCCGGGTTTTAAATAGTTCAGTGCTATTTTCCCGGCGTTTTTTTTCGCATAATTAAGATAATATTTAGAATCCGTCGTTTTAATCACGGACAATAAATCTTCAAAAGCTTGGAAATAATTATTCTGCAGAAGCTCTGTTTTAGTCAATACAATCCAAGATTCATTAACATACTTACTTCCCGGGTAAACTTGAATAAATTCTTTTAGTACTTTCTCAGTATCGTCATATTTTTTTAATTTGAGGAATGTTTTCCCTTTAAAAAGGATTGATATTGTAGTTTCAGGGGTTGGTTGTGAAGAGTTTATTATTTTATCAAATAATTGTAAAGCATCACTATATTGAGCGGATTCATAAAGATTTAAAGCAAGCTGAAATTCTATATTTTCATTATTGTTATTAGAGGTATTTTGTGCATATATTCTCCCCAAAAGGAGAAAGATTATAAAACCAAATAATAATCTAAATTTACCCATCATTAGCCACAATATTTTTAAGTATTAATGAAGCCTTCTTTTTGCCCACTATCGCTAGAGGATTTTTCGGCTCGATTTTTAATGCAATATCATAATAAATTAAAGCATTTTTGATCTTTTCCACTTTAAGGCAGATTTCCGCCAGTTTAATATAAATATCGAAAGATACATCTTCCTTATACTCAATGAATTTCAAAAATTGTTTTTCGGCTCTTAGATATTCTTTAGCTTGTAAACAAATATATCCGGCTAATTTTCTAACAGCCGGCTCTTGTGGTTTTAATTTAATTGCTTTTTCAATTTCTTTTAGAGCATGTGCAGTCATATCCGTTTTATAATAAATTTCAGCACAAATCAAATTTAGTTCCCAAAAACTTGAATACAATACTTCAGCTTTTTTTGCATAATCCAAAGCACTTTCATACCTTTCAAGATAGAGTTCAATTTTCGCCATATAAATATATGCTTCATGTAAGAAATCTCCTTTGTCATTAAGTGAGATAAAATTTTTGAAATTAATCTCAGCCAATTCATATTCTTCAAGCATAAAATAAGAATAACCGATAAAAAATGAAACCATGAGATTTTCTTGAGGTGATATAAATGATAATATTTTTACTGCTTCGTCCCACATAGAATTACGCAGTAAATATTGCCCTAAAAAAAACCTAACATCATAATCCTTCGGATTCCGGTCAAGAAAGTTTTCAAGTAGCTCAATTCCCGGCTTTATTTTACCCATCAACTCATAAAGATTTGCAAGGCTGAAATAAGCATCGGTAAAATCGGGATACTCATTAAGAATTGAGATGTAAACTTGTGCGGCATGCAATAGCTTTCCTTGAACTTCAAAATCGCGAGCAACTTTAATTTTAAGATTATAAATATCTTTCATTTATTCCCATTCAATGGTAGAAGGCGGTTTTGAACTAATATCGTAAACCACCCTGTTTATTCCTTTAATTTTATTTATGATTTCATTTGATACCATAGCGAGGAAATCATGATCAAATCTGTACCAGTCGGCAGTCATGCCGTCCACCGAAGTAACAGCCCTAAGAACCAGTACATTTTCGTATGTTCTGGAATCACCCATCACACCCACTGACTGTACCGGCAGAAGTACAGTAAAAGCCTGCCAAATTTTTTGATATAAAATTGCCTTTTTGATCTCGTTTATAAAGATATCA
>CBFDUR010000089.1:0-6993 GCA_965613005.1 uncultured Ignavibacteriales bacterium | reverse complement strand
TACAATTATTCAATTCATCCGAGCGAACGGGTTTTAAATCATATCAATTATGAAAACATGATACTTCACGATGTAATCGACTTTGCCAGATTTGAAACAGATGCCGATAAAGTGGGTGTAACAGGTTACAATCTCGGCGGCTATCATGCATTAAACTTAGCTTTCAAACACCCTGATGTGATTGACGCAATTATAACGATGGGAGCTACTTTTAATATCAAACCATTCATAATGGATTATTATGATGATAATTGTTATTTCAATAATCCTCCCGATTATTTGCCCGGATTGACCGATTCCTGGTATCTAGATAAATTTCGAGAAATGCAAATCATCCTATCAATAGGTGAGTATGATAACTATTTGGATGAAAACAAATATATTTCTTCCTTGTTAAATCAAAAAAATGTGTTTCATAAGTTTGATATTTATCCGAATACAGGTCACGAAATTAATTATTGGTTAAATGTTTTTCCAAACTACCTGGAAGCAATTAAAAAATAAATTATACGTATCGAGTTTTTCAGTGATAATCGGAAAATTTCCTCCCGCATTCTTTTTATCTTTATTAAGCATAAATATAAATTCATAATATTATTATAACCCGCTCAAGATTTAACTTAGATCTTTTTGAAGTAAAATCTGAACATTATCATAACTTTATTTCGAAATTTTCATTTTAGATTTATTATATTAACTTAGTTAAATATATAGTCCCCATAAATTTGTCTTTATAGTTAATTCTACAGATAAGATATTTTTTCAATAAAAAAAATTAGAGAACTATGATCAAATATGAATTCCATGTTTCCAAAGCAGCCCGTGATAAATATAAGTTTGATACATCGCTTTTTACTATAACGGGAGATTTAATTATAGTCAATTTCGGGCAGGCAAGATTGCTTACTGAAAAAATAAATAGCAAACGAAAAAAAGATAATGCCGGTCTTCCTTTTGTAACGGCAGGGCAATTAAATGGGTTGGGTTTAATGCATGAGATTTTTCATTATATAATTAGTCTATATGAAAATCAATTTAATCCCGGTGTAATGAAAAGGAATCTGCAATTTTTTAAACATCAAATGGGTAGTAAGAAACTGAATAATGTATTATTAAAATTTGTAAAAGAATTTCCTCCTGTTTATGTGTACAACGGAAAATTAAGCGTTGAAGATTACATTAATGGTTTTACCGGAAATAAATCGAATAAAGAGATTATAATTGAAGAAATTATATTACTAAATATTGAAAATAATAATCCGGCTACTGCATCTCTTGAAGAGTTATATTCGGACAAAAAGATTGCGGAGGAATCCAACTATTTAAACTTAATTAAAAGTAGTGAAAATTTCTTCAAAAATGAAAAGCTGTTCGGAAAGGAAAATCTTTCTTTAATTCAATTTTTACGAACGCCGATAAATAACAACCCGTACAATCTGGAAGGTCAGCTTGAATATATACGAAAGAGATGGAGAGTTTATGTTTATGAAAAATTCAACGACAGATTACTGTTGGGCGAAGATCTTATAAATGAAGATATCAAATTATTTTTACAGCACGGCGGAGGAGAGAAAGCCACTCCCCCTGTACCGTTTTATAATTTTGATGAAGATTATTTCAGAAGACTAAAAGCCAAATTTGAAGCCGGCGAGAAATTATCAAATGAGGAAATTGCTTTTTATCATTCGGAAATCGAGCGTTTTACGGAAGATATTGATTGGATGCCTAAAGTAGTAATGATTGCAAAAAATTCATACGTATGGTTAGAACAATTATCAAAAAAATATAATCGTAAAATCAGTGCATTGGATCAAATTCCGGATGAAGAGCTTGATTGTTTAGCCGGGTGGAATTTTACAGCGCTTTGGCTGATTGGAATTTGGGAGAGAAGCAGCGCTTCTATAAAAATTAAACAAATGACCGGGAATCCCGAAGCTATAGCTTCAGCTTATTCGATGTATGATTATGTTATTGCCTCAGATTTGGGAGGAGAGGAAGCGTTTCAGAATTTGAAAGAAAGAGCATGGGAGAGAGGAATACGGCTTGCCAGTGATATGGTACCTAATCATACCGGCATCTATTCTAAGTGGGTTATTGAAAAACCGGATTATTTTATTCAAGTTGAAACACCACCGTATCCTAGTTATACTTTCCTCAGTCCTAATCTTTCCGATAACCCGCGGGTTGAAATAAGGATTGAAGATAAATATTATGATAGAACGGATGCTTCGGTGGTTTTTGAAAGACGGGATGTTTTTACGGGGGAAAGGCGATATATTTATCACGGCAACGATGGTACGAATATGCCTTGGAACGATACTGCACAGCTTAATTTATTAAAACCGGAAGTAAGAGAATCACTGATTCAAACTATTCTTCAAGTTGCGCGAAAATTTCCTATTATACGTTTCGATGCTGCAATGACGCTTGCTAAAAAACATTATCAAAGATTATGGTTTCCGCAACCGGGGACAGGCGGAGCAATTCCATCTCGCTCGGATTTTGCAATGTCAGCTTCTGTTTTTGACGCCGCAATGCCGGATGAATTTTGGCGAGAAGTTGTGGATAGAATTAATTCCGAATTGCCGAACACTCTTTTGCTTGCCGAAGCTTTTTGGTTAATGGAAGGTTATTTCGTTAGAACCCTCGGTATGCACCGTGTTTATAACAGCGCCTTTATGCATATGTTGATGAAAGAAGAAAATTCCAAATATAGGGAACTGATAAAAAATACACTCGATTTTAATCCGGAAATTTTAAAAAGATATGTGAATTTTATGAGTAATCCCGATGAAGAAACCGCCGTGAATCAGTTCGGAAAAGGAGACAAATATTTCGGGGTTGCTTTGCTTATGGTCACTTTGCCGGGACTTCCGATGTTTGCGCATGGTCAAATTGAAGGTTTTTCCGAAAAATACGGTATGGAATATAAAAAAGCATATTATAATGAATTTATAGATGAAAATTTGGTACGAAGGCATGAATATGAAATCTTTCCGCTTATGAAAAAAAGGTATCTTTTTAGTCAAGTTAACAATTTTAATCTCTATGATTTTATCGACTCATACGGTAATATAAACGAAAATGTTTTTGCATTTACCAACAAATCAGGGGACGAAAAAGTCTTGGTCATTTATAATAACTCGTATTACGAGTGCAGTGGTTCTATTTCAAACTCTTGTGTAAAAGTTGTTTCTAATGGCGAAACTAAAGAAAAAATAACCACAAAAATAGCTGATGCATTGGGTATAAAATCCAAGTATAATTATTATTATTTATACAGAGAGCACAAAAGTAATTTAGAATACCTCTTATCCGGCAGCGACATCTCAGAAAACGGCTTGTTCTTTTCCATGCAAGGTTATCAATCCAAGGTTTGTTTCGGCTTTTATGAAATTCATGATATTACCGGTAAATATCAGCAACTTTACAATCTGCTTAGAGGACAAGGTGTCCCATCGATTGGCGGTGTATTAAAAGAACTAGTTCTATTAACGCTTCACCGTGCAATTAAAGATTTGTTTTCGGTTGATTCCTTTAAGCATTTGAAGAGTTATTGTTTTGGTATTTTAAATACCCCTTTAAAAGAAAATTCTTTGCAAAATGCAGAACCTGTAGTTCCTTTTAATTTCGAAAATAATCTAAATATAATAATCGATGAAATAAATCGATTGGCAAACCTAACGCTGGATAAATCGAAAATCAGACAGCATGTAATTAATGAAATGAAAAAGCTTGCAATGTGCTCCGGTATTATTAATAAACAACAGGATAGTAAAACACAACTTAAATGGTTTCAAAATGCCCTCAAGGATTTATTGATATATAATAATAACGGCTCTACTTTTTTTAAGGAAATTTTTTTCATAGAATTAATTTTATCTAAAATAGTAAAAGAATGGTTATCGGAGAAAAATCAATCTAATAATTATGGTTTGTTCAATAATTTAATGATTACCAAAGTATTACTTGAAATTTTAGGAAGGTTCGGACAGCCTGCGAATTACTTAACAATGTATGTTGAATTAATTAAGATTTTAACTTCTCCGATTATAATTTATCATTTTAATGATCAAGATAATTTGAGTGGGTCATTAAAAAATGAATTTTCTCAAACCCCCGGAACGGCGATGATTACTTCAAAATTGATCCTAAATTTATTTGATGTAAAATATATCAATGATTATCTGATGGTGAATGTTTATGAAGGAGTGAAATATTTTAATAGGGAAAGATTCGAAGACCTAATGAATTGGTTGTTCATATTGTGCAATTTATCTAATATTAAATTATTAGAAAGTGGAGATATTAGAAAAAGCGAATCTGAATTTCAAAATGACTTGACGGTGAAGGGGAGTAGTTCGTCAATAAAACAAAAATTGAAAAGACGAACATTAAGCATATTAAAAGAGTCTCACAGGCAAATTTCAAAAATAAAATCGATTGCTGAAAAGTGCGGTTATAAATTAGATGACTTCATACAAGAGTTAAAGGAAAAGGAGAAAGCATTACATCCAAGTCCATTATTTACTTCTGAGAAAAAATCAACCAAAAAGACTGCGAAGAATAAAAAAGGGAATTCATAAATTTAAATATATTTTTACATGGAGAAATATTAGCGTCTATTTTTAGAATTATATCACGTTAGATAATCAAATGATTAAGTTTGATTCCTATCTTTTTTCTATAATTTTACATTATAAATTTAATAAAAGTCATATCCCAACTTAAGCATTACATAAGCATTGAATACTTTTATGAAGCAGATAAAATAATCCGGCTGCATTTTTGATCAACTTACCGTTAGCTTCAATTTAATTATTTTTATATTTGAATCGACAAATTTTATATTATTATGCGCAAATGGTTAAAAATCACAATAGGAATAACAGCCTCTTTAATTATTTTAATAATTGTAGGAGGTATTATTTTTTATTCGATGTTGAAACAATCACTCCCTAAATATACCGGTATTGTTTCATCTGGGAAAATATTTAGTGAAATAAAGATTTACAGGGACAGCATGGGAGTACCATATATTTTTGCCAAAGATGATGAAGACGCTGCTTTTGCTTTAGGATATGTACATGCCCAAGACCGGTTATTTAGTATGGATTTAATGAGAAGAGCCGGAGAAGGTAGATTAAGCGAGATATTCGGACCAAAAACTTTGCCCTTTGATGAAATGTTTCGAACGGTAGGAATCGAAAGAACGGCGAAAAAACTTTGGAATCATATCAGTCCTACTTCCAGAAAGCTTCTTCAAGCATATTGTAACGGGGTAAATTTTTATATCAAAAATGCAAATGGTCATTATCCCATTGAGTTTGATATACTAGGTTACAAACCCGAGAAATGGACTCCGGTCAGTAGTCTTGTCATTATCAGGATGATGGCATGGGAATTAAACATAAGCTGGTGGACCGATATTATGTTTACCAGGCTTGTACAAAAATTCGGGATGCAGAGAGTAAAAAGTATTTTACCTAATTATCCTGAAAATGCCCCTTATATAATTCCACCGGGAATAAAAAAATATTCAAATATAATCGGTAACTTTATAAAAACGGATAAAGCATTCAGAAAATTTATGGGATGGACCGGCACACATCTAGGTTCAAATAATTGGGTAGTGAATGGTAAAATGTCAATAAGCGGTAAACCGATTATAGCTAACGATACACATCTGGCTTTTAGTGTGCCGAGCAGATGGTATGCGGCAGTAATTAAATCCAAAAATTGGGATGCCGCCGGTGTTACTCTACCCGGTGTGCCTGTTATTGTTATTGGAAAAAATAAAGACATTGCTTGGGCGGTAACCAATATAATGGAAGATGATGCCGATTTTTATTTAGAAAAACTCGATTCTACAAAAACAAAATATTTTTATGACGGTAAGTGGAGAAATCTTAATATTATAAAAGATACTATCAAGGTTAAAGATTCCACGGATGTAGTGATAAAAATTTATAGTACTATCCATGGACCAATAATATCAAATATACATCCGGATGGATTTTTATTTAATAATAAAAAAACACTTCCTTCTAATATCAGCATGCACTGGTTAGGTAACGGGATGAGCGATGAATTATTGACATTTTATAAAATAAACAAGGCGCATAATTGGTCTGAATTTAAAGCATCTTTTAAAACTTACAGCGTTCCGGGACAAAATTTTGTTTATGGGGATAAAAATGGAAATATTGGATATATCTTCGGTGCTCGTTTACCCATAAGGGAATCGAATAATCCAAAATTTATATATAACGGCACTACCGGCAAATATAATTGGAAAGGTTTTGTACCGGAAGATAAATTACCGAGTATCTATAATCCCCCTGAAAATTTTATTGCATCGGTTAATAATAAAACAGCTAAAAACTTCCAATATTTTATTTCAAATATATGGGAACCGGCTTCAAGAATTGAAAGAATCAATCAACTTCTACATTCAAAGAAGAAATTTTCAGTTTCCGATTTTATGCGATTTCAGATGGATTTTGTTTCTCCTTATGCAAAGAAAATTACAAATTATATCTTAAATGCATTTAAAAATGTAAAAATAACGGATAATAATCTGAAATTGAGTTTGAAGTTGTTAAAGAATTGGAATTATGATTTAAATCCTTACAGTCAGACTCCTACCATTTACGAAATGTTTTACATCAATTTATTAAGAAACGTTTATCTATCGAAAATGGGAAAGAATCTGTTTAATGAATTTGTTTTTGTAGAAAATGTACCGTTCAGAAGTATTTTAGATTTACTAAAGACGCCAAACAGCCCATGGTTTGACGATCCTTCAACTCGGAAAGTTGAAACAAGGGATGATATTATTCGTAAGAGTATGGATGATGCTTTAACGGAACTTGAAAATAAGATGGGAAAGAATATTGCCGATTGGCAATGGGGTAGATTGCATAAAGTTTTGTTTAGACATGCATTTCACGGTTTTTCTGCAATAATTGATAAAATTTTGGATATCGGACC
>CBFDUR010000088.1:0-7018 GCA_965613005.1 uncultured Ignavibacteriales bacterium | reverse complement strand
AAATTTTTTAGGGCTTTCCGGATGATTAACCATATGGACTAAATTTGTATTTAATTTAGAAAACTTGTCTATTCCACACAAATACAAAATCAAATACTTTTGAAAAGTGGTTTTTCCCGTTCTATCATCTCCAATTAATATAAATGCTGTTTTTCTAATCATTTTTTTATTTTTTATTACTTGTTTTTTCTAAATTTATTTAAAAGATGATTTAGGTTTAGTCCAACACCTGCAATATTTGGCTTTAATTCCAGATTGTTTAAATCCCAAATCTTGTCCCATAAATTCTCTTGTCGTTCTTTTTTTTAACTCCTTTTAATTCTATCAAGAGCTGATTTATATTCAGGCGTATAATTTGGTTTGTTTAAAAAATTTTCTTCAAAGTTTTCCATTTTTTCTATAAATCTTAAAGGCTCTTCTTTTGCAAACTTTTTAACCATTTCCAGATGTAACCAAACTAATAAATTATGTAGTCGAGATTGGTAACCTGTTAATTTAATGTCTCCATCTTCAATTACCAAATCTCCATTTTTTATTTCTATATCATTTTCTCTTTTTTTGTCAATATCTTTTATTAAATAATAAATATCTTTGTATAGAGTTTCTATAAGTTACTTGTTCTCTTTTCGTAAAGGTTCGAGTACTTTTTCAATATATTCATCAATGGATTTTTTCTCCGTATTTCTTCAATTAATTCAATATAATCATTTCTTTTTAACACTTTCTTTGTTTTAATTACCGCCAACGTCTTAATATAACCATTGTGTAATAACCGTAATATTTCGGTTATCACATATTGTTTATATCGGGACTATAAATTAATTAATTATTCCTCTTTTCTTATATCTAAAATACTTGCAACATTAAAAAATTTGTGAAGCAACTAACGACGATACAACTGAACCGCTGCCAAAAGGTTTAGCACGCAAAATTTACTCGCCGATTTTTTGGCGGGTTTTACGTTTTACTGATTATGTTATTTTATTGCTTAATACTTTATCTAAAAATTCAACACACTCAAACTGCAAATATTACGACCGGCTGAAGCAGTCGGCTTTGAGTTGCCTGTTATACCCCGATATTTGTCGAAATATATCAAATGTTTTGATAATACGATCTATTCCCAATCTTCAATGTTCAAATTGGGAACGCGTTTAAATTCACGGATATTATGCGTTACTAATATTAGCTTATATGATAAAGCAATAGATGCTATCAGTAAATCGTTCGGACCAATTGGAGTTCCCTTTTTCTCAAGAGTTGATCTAATTACACCATAAATGTTTGCGCAATTGTCATCGAACGGAAGTGAAATAAAAGGTTCAAAAAACAAATTCATCTTCTTCAAATTCTTAACTGGATTTCCACTTTTGTGAGCACCAAATATCAATTCAGACTTGACGACTGAGCAAAGGAACATTTCAGTGAAAGAATATTCTACGAACTTGTTTTTTATTTTATCCGAAGTTCCATTCAAGTATTTTATGCAAGTATTTGTATCGAGCAAATATTTCATATTATTTTTTCACGAGATTCATACTTTCCTTGTTTTCCTCTCTCTATGGGAGAGTTAGAAAGTGAACCATATGTTTGCGAAATAAAATTCAACCAATTTTCACTAGCATCGTAATTTGTTTCTAGTGAAGCTAAATGTTTGTGCTGATATTTTTTTGCTTTCTCAATTGATTTTAATATCTCAAATACAACTCCATAATATTCTTTAGGAATTTCATCTATTTTGGATTTTAACATTTCACTATTAAGCATAATAAATTTCCTCCAATTTGCGATAAACTCAATTTTATTTCTTGAATAAACTATTAAAAGCACGGATAGAATACAAATTTATTTTTAAATTATCATTTAGGGGTATAATATATTACCGACCTGCAAATTTTACATCAATGCTGTAATGATATCTTGCAGAAATATTGATTTTAAAATTTATTAATATTTTCATTTTTTTCTATTTGTTTTAGAGGCTTAAGAATATTTGGAGTGAATAAAACCCCCGATTTATTTGCACAAATTAATTTAACTTAATTATGGTATAAAACAAAGAAAAAAGTTAAAACTTAAAAAGCATGATAGATATTCCTTTTTCTATTGATATTCTTAAGGAGTTATTACACAGTGTTGAAAAGCAATATGTAAACTTTGCGTCCAACACCGAATTACGAAAATGTTATCGGTTCTGAGTTACCGGCTATGTTTTTATTTTGTTTACAAGAGAATTATTTAACAATAGTTCCTTGACAATTGAGGTTGCTTCTTTAGTAATTGATTCCGGATATTTCATTATTTCAAGTAATTTAATGGCATTCCCGGATGAGCAAGGTCCTGCTTTAATTTTATAATTAAAAAAGAAATTATCATTTTCTACTTGCTCACTGAAATGGAACATCTTAAAATTGTTTTCAAGTAAATCTTGTAATTCTATATCGTGAGTAGTTACAAATACACGGTTATTATAATCAAGATTTCTCAAAACAGCGGTCGAAGAAGCAAGCCTTTCAATTGTATTAGTTCCTCTAAAGATTTCGTCGATTAAAAATAGATAATGGTTTTTTTCTTCAGACAATTCTATAAATTTCTTTAGTTCTTCTATTTCAACAAAGAAATAACTTTTGCCTCCTTCTAAATCTTCGTTCCTTCGGATTGCTGTTTTTACAAAGTACCTCGGAATACTAAATGATTGTGCTAAACTAAAATACAATGTCTGGGCTAAGATGAAATTAATACCGATGGTTTTTATGAATGTTGTCTTCCCCGACATATTTGAACCGGTAATTAAAACTGAGTTGGCGATTTCATCTATGGAATTGGGGATCACATTATTAATAAGAGGATGATATAAATCATCGAAACTAATCTTACCAAAATTATTAAATGTGGGATTTGTAAAATATTTTATATCAGATAAATATGACGCAATAGAAATTGATGCATCGAGCCTTGCAACAGATTCAAATACTTGCAGCATTTCATGTTGGTTTTTAAGTAGAATATTTACCGACCGGTAGTAAGCAATAATATCAAATAACATAAACATATTTAGGTACTCAATTGCAACTAAAGCAAATTCATTTAATGATTCTTTGTCAATTACAAGAAAACCGAGTTTCTTTTTAAGGGATTTTAATAAGCTTCTGCTCTTTTTAAGTAATTCTATTTCAGCAACCGGAGTTTTTGTCTTTATTTTACTGATTGAAATAGCTGAAACAATCAATGAATTCAGGCTCGAAAAGCCGATAAAATATTCATAAATCTTTTTGGAGAATATCTTATTTAGAATAAGATTAATAAGCAAAACTGCAAGGGCTACAAATAAAAAAACACCGTTAAATGGAATTAATAAAAGTGCTAAAACGGAAAAAGAAGAACATAGATAAAATACCGGGTAGAATTTTGTATTTGGAAGTGATTTGCTGAGTAATAAGTGAGATATAAAATAAGAAGATACTCCATTCAAGTTAAACAGGTTTAACTGAATTTTCTCTCGTAATGCCGGGTTATCCTTTGATAAGGTAACCAGTTCATATCTTTGTTTAAGAATGTTTTCATTTCTTTCATATTTGTGTAAAAGATGATACAGATATTGCTGCCCAATGCCGGAAATATTTCTATCCATTTTTGAAAAAATCGAATTAAAATTAAGGTCATTCCAGGTTTTATCATCAACAAATAAGTTATCATTTTTTTGTTTTAATAGGTTATGATAGTTAGAAATCAGGTCTAAATTTCTATGCTTGTCTAAAGGCTTTCCCCAAATCGACCGTAAATAGTTAGTTCGTTTCTTCTTCGATAAAAACATATTCTTTTATTTTATCTTATTTTTATTAAAACATAACTATGTAGTCTTTAATAATGATATCTGCATTGTACAAAATCAATTTTATCATTACTTACAACATATACAATTCGATGTTCTTGTGTTATCCTTCTTGACCACACCCCACTACCTAAATAACGAAGCGGTTCAGGTTTTCCAATTCCTTCAAAAGGATTTCTAATTATTGCTTCTATTAAATCTAAAACTCTCAGAGCGACTTTGCGGTCAGTTTTTACCCAGTAACCTAAGTCTTCTCTAAATTCAGAATAAAATACAGTTAAACGTTCTTTGGATGTTTTATTTTTCAAGTCCGAGTTCCCGTTTTAGCTCTTCTAATGATTGAGGAATTTCGCTTTTTTCTTGAACTTTCAATAATGATTTTAGTAATCTTTGCGCATTTTTTGGCGAACGAAGAAGATGAGCCGTCTCTAAAATACCGGTTAATTCGCTTTCTGAAACCATAGCTACGTTTTCAGCATTCTTACGATTAATGATTACAATTTCTTTATTAAGAGAAACTTCATCTAATAACTTTGCTAAATTAGCTCGAGCTTGCGTGTATGTTATACTAATTGACATGTCAATACTCCTTTCTATTGTACAGAGATATTGTACATAAAATTTTTGACATTATCAATATATTTATTTGTATTACTTAGCACGAGGTATATAACGTACCTATCAATAATCAACCGCATGAAAGGAAATATTCAACTGCACGGATTCCGCCGAACATCCGTTATCGCTTAATTTAAAGTTTATCATATTCTTCAGGTTCAACATCCGGGACTTTAGATAAAACTTTTAAGAATCTCTTTTTGCTGTCTTTTGCAGCTCTTTCTTCAAGATATTTTTCAGTATTCAATGCAGCTAATTTTTCCGCAAGTGCCGATGTTATAAATTGGTTTATGGAAACCTTGTCTTCAGATGCAAGTTTTTTTACTCTTTTATGCAATGATTCCGGAATCCGTAAACTTAGTACGCTCATTTTTTCTCCATTAGTTTTTTTTATGAATTCACTTGGAGTTAATACTTCTTTGCCGAATTTCTCACTCCCTACAAAATCTTTTTTGTTAAAAGTTATTATATAATCACAATTTGACTCAACCGCTAATTCTAAAACCATATCGTCTTTAACATCTTTCAAAAATGGTCTCCACAAAAAATATACTTTTCGTCTATCACCGACTTTGCATATATAATCTAAGTAATCGTCAATGTCGGTTTTACTGTATAGTTTATCATTTAATTTTCTAATTAAAACACTTTCATGCTCAAGAATCAAAGGAACAGAAATACTGATTCTAAATAAATCCGAAATTAATAATGAAATTAGTTTCGTTTTAGCACTAACTCCGCCATTACTTTTATGCATTGTTGGCATTTCGTTCTTATTGTAATTCTTTATTCTTTGTTTTCATAAACAGTTCTATTTCATTCAAAATCTTAATTCTATTAGTATTCACTTTAGTTTCTATATCTTTTAGTTCATTTGGAAATAAGTCCTTTTTATTATTAAAAAAAGACTTCATTAAAGAAAAAATTTTAGAGTTTGTTTCACTTGATATCCGTTCATAAAATTCAACTAATTCATTATAGAGTGAAAAATCAATGTTCGATTTAGATTCATTAACTACAATGCGGAATTTAAGAATTGGTTCAAGTTTTAGCGTGCCAATAGTTTGTAGTTCCTTTTGCATTCCGATATCATAATAAATTCTCATATTGTTTATTGAATCCCATATTTCTTGATAACTTTTAGATTTTCTTTTATCAATTGCTTTTTGTTTAGATGCTTTTACTTGGTAAATAGCTATTCCAATTGCCGTAATAACAGAAACTATAATTCCACTTAATTCTATTTTCATTTTTATCTGTCTTTAATGAATACTAACGTTCTAAATATGGTGCGTTTGGCATTTCAACGCTCCAAATTTTCAGTTTTGCACTATGTTTATTTATTGCTATCATCTTCATTTTTAGCACTATCTGCCAAATACACTATATTTTTTGTGTGTGCCCTGCATGAGCAGCAGTGCACACCTATTAAAGGTCTGAATAAATTCCAAAAATGCAAATTTATTTTGCAAAAGACTAATAATAGGTGATGTTTTTTTTCCAGGGGGTGCAAGTCCCTTACACGCTTGGATTAAAGCCGAGAAGTGTTAGCAAGTGGCAAAGCCTGCCCCGTATTTTAACGGGGGTGGTTTACCGTGAGGTATGCACTGAAGGAAGCCAAACGGCAAAATCCGGTACTGACGAACAGAAACTGTATATGAGGCTATAAAGTGTGGATAAGTGAACACATCATTACAACGTCCAACTAACACCAAGAGTGCTTTTTAGTAGATACCGCAGGAATTGGATGAAGGAAAAAAGCTCTTACCAGGGGAGGTCTTTGCAACCACGGGTTGGTTAAGCAAAGAAGTCAGCCGAAGTCATAGTAGGTTTATGTGTTGTAATGGCACAGAGTTGCAGTATAAAAGGTAATAAAACTGATAAGAAGCGACGTACGAGCGAACTGTATTAGTTGGTCTTGTCCCACATTAGAAGTAACTGCCGAAGGACTGAACATTGGAATAGTTAAAGTGAATTTAACTCATACCTAAAGCGATGAAGGAGGAGTCCGAGTGTAAGGTAACGGTTAAATGAACAATAACGGGGTAAACAAAGGATTATGGAACTATTAAAACAAGTGTTAGATTATTCAAATGTCAATAAGGCATATAACCATGTTACTTCCAATAAAGGAAGTAAAGGAGTTGATGGGGTAACAACCCAAGAACTTTCAGCTTATATGCAAGAAAATTGGGAAAGGATAAAACAAGAAATTACCAAAGGTGAATATCAGCCACAAGCGGTTCTTGGCGTGGAAATTCCAAAAACAAGTGGTGGTAAACGATTATTAGGTATCCCGACAGTAATAGACCGTTTAATCCAACAATCAATACATCAGGTATTGTATCCTATTTATGACATTGAATTTTCAGAGTACAGCTATGGTTTCAGGATAGGAAGGAGTGCACATCAAGCCATTGCACAGGCTCAAAGTTACATAAACAGTGGTTATCAATATATACTTGATTTCGACTTAAAAAGTTTCTTTGATATTGTCAACCATGATTATCTGATGAGTTTATTAAACCGTAAAATTAAGGACAGGTTATTACTGAAATTAATCCGGCG
>CBFDUR010000087.1:0-7089 GCA_965613005.1 uncultured Ignavibacteriales bacterium | reverse complement strand
AAGATAAGTAGCTGTGTCATAGCTTTAGTAGTTATTTCATCTACTCTGGAAAGCCCGGAACCGTCATAAATTTTAAAACCGGCAGTTGTTACCCCGACTGAGTCGAGATAATTTTTTATAAACATTGTTCCGTTTTTTGTAGTTCCTTTCCCCGTCATTTTTAGAGCAATTGTTTTCAAAAGTGTTTCGGCGTAAAGATTCACGCTTCTTTTATTTGTTGTATAAATGATATTTTCCAAAGATGGGGAGTACGTAGTTATAATAATTTTAGATTTATCAAAAGTAATCGGCCGTTTAAGTTTTCCGGCAGTTGAATCAACTATAATATTAGCTTCATTTAATTTTGAAGTTAGATATTGCGCAGTAAAGAGCGGCGGGCCGGGAATTGAGCCTTTAATGTAAAATTCACTTTTACCTGCAGGAATACTACCCCAAAGCGATGCATTAAACTGGTTGGGAGCACAATAGATGTACCCGTTATCGCCGGAACCCGGTTTACCCGTTTTCATATTATTTATAAACCTTAATCCCGGTATTACCGGTTCAGTTCTTAATACAATCGCTTTTCCACCTATATTCCGTGAAGGTTTAAAATAGAGTTTATACATATTGTTATTAATACTAAGAGAACTAGTCCCTGCTCCATAATAATTTCCAATATCTTCCCAATTCCAATAGTCCGGGACCCGTTTTCCGTCAAAGAAGAATGGGCTTGCATAAACGCCACCATAGATTTTTTTTATACCTTTTCTTTTAATCGCATTTACCCATGTAAGCATCAAACTATCCAGCGGCAGTGATCCTTTTACCATATTTGATCCCAATGTGGGATCACCTCCACCCGATATATAAATATTACCTTCAAGAATACCTTTTGCATTTATAGTTCCATCATAATACAATCTTGTTATATATCGATAATTTTTACCGAGTGTATTTAATGCAATTGCAGTTGTAAATGCCTTTAATCCGGAAGCAGGTGCAAGGCTTTCCTCACTATTTAACGATATAATTATCTTTCCGCTTTTTACATATTCAGCATAAACACTCCACTGACCGTGTTTTAATACTTTTGATTTTTTCAGTTCATTTATTTTTTTATAAATATGAGAGTAACGTTGAGGTATTGCTTGAGTAACTGAAACAAACAATAAAAGTATAATTAATATAATATTTTTCATGTGTTTATAATTTAAGTTTTTTCATAAATTGTTTAAAAACTTCAAGGTCTTGGAAACCTTGGAGTTAAAAATGGTTCTTCATAAAAAATTTAATTTATGAGAATTTAATTTAATCTTATTTCAGTAAAATAATTAGGGTATTCTTTGGGTCATAAAACGTTCTTTTATAAGTTACAAATTTTTATAATCAAAGTTGTGAATAAACGGTTGGCAAACCAAATATCCGCAAAGTTTACTATTTGAAAACCTATAAAATGTTTTCTTTCTCTCTCACTCAAAACGATTTCAATTTATTGTAAATATATAAGAAAAATTAAATTCCAAATGAATAAAGCCTGAAGATAATACAAAATATATTTGAATTAAATAATATGTAATTTTTTATTCAGTAAGAACGCTATTCTGTAAGAAGCATAGCTAAAAAACGGCGCAGATATTACGTCTACCGTATAATGAACATGTTGAATCAAAAGAAACACGCCGACGATTATTGTGAAGACCAATAATGTATATTTTAAAATTTTATTATCTACAACTAAAAATAATAAGAATAAAGTTGCCGTATGTCCTGAAAAGAATAAATCTTTTGTTAATATTGAACCGTTACTAAATAATTCGACGAATGGATCCTTCAACACTATCATGTGCATGGGAGGATCTAACGGAATGGAATACATTGCCAAAAACCGGAATATTAACATCAATGAATAAGTTTGAAAAGCTATTACCAACAATTTAGGTTTATTTGCCAATGATAGTATTGCCGTAATTATAGAAGCATATATTAACCCAAAAATAATCCAAGTTAAATTTATTGGTCTGAACAAATTTAAAATCGGATCGGGGAGAACAACACCTTGCCGGCTTTGTACAAAATTTAAAAAGCGTGTAAATAAAAACAGTGTAATTATTAATATAATAATTGTAACTATTAATTCATTCTTAAAAGTATTATCGCTTAATGTATTTTTCCAACCTGATCTGTTATCAATATTTGTCTGAGTTATTTCATTTGACATATTTATTTCCGAAGAATATTTTGAAAGTGACCGGTCGAATGATCATTAAAGTTGCCCATGTTCCCCCTAAAGAATTAAATATTATAAACCGAATTATCATGTTTCACTTTTTGCAAAATCAGGATTTTAATAATACCGAAACGGTTCTTAATTCTCAAATATAATATGCAATCTTAGGGTAAAAATTTTAAGCATTTTCCAAGATACATACGACAATTTATCTAAAACAAATATATTCGTAACTATGGAGTAATCAAAGGTAAGCGATTCACTAATTTTTTTCGCAAAGCTCTGTTAAAACGCCAAATATATACTCATAATATTTTATCGGCTCATCTAATTTTTTTACTGCAATAGCTATGTGTTCTACATGCTTAAGCTCCAGCATATATCCCTTTTAACAACTAAATAAAATCAAAATAATTAATGCATATTAAAGAACAATCGTTTCTTTATATTCGCCGAAAATACTTCTAAGAGCATTACAAATTTCACCGACACTCGCATAAGATTTTACCGCAGCTAAGATATAAGGAATTAAATTAGATTCTCCTTGTGCAGCATTTTTCAAAGATATTAATTTTTTATCGACTTCATTATTATTTCTTTGACTTCTGACTTGTTTTAAAAACTTAATTTGCTCTTCTTGAACTTTGAGATTAATTTTCAACAATTCGGGTTGTTCATCCTCGTCAACTTGAAACTTATTAACCCCTATTATTATACGTTCACTGTTTTCCACTTCTTTTTCAAACCTATAAGCGGCTTGTTGAATTTCTGTTTGCACATAACCATTCTCAATAGCTTGAATCATACCCCCCATAGAATCGATTTTATCTATAATTTTGTGCTTCTTTTTCAATCCGGTCTGTCATTGCTTCAACATAATAAGAACCTGCAAGCGGATCGATGGTATTTGTTACACCGCTTTCGTAAGCAATTATTTGTTGAGTGCGCAATGCTATCCGTACAGACGATTCAGTAGGAAGAGCAAGAGCTTCATCTTTGGAATTAGTATGTAAACTTTGAGTACCTCCAAGCACCGCGGCTAATGCTTGAATAGTAACCCGGCTAATATTATTATCTACTTGCTGGGCGGTCAGGGTTGAGCCGGCAGTTTGAGTATGAAAGCGTAACATTAATGATTTACTTTTTTTAGCCTTAAACCTGTACTTCATAATATTAGCCCAAAGTCTTCTGGCAGCTCTAAACTTTGCAATTTCTTCCAAAAGATCGTTATGAGCATTGAAAAAAAAAGATAATTGCCCGGCAAATTCATCTATATTCAATCCGCTTTTTAAAGCTGCCTCAACGTAAGTAATTCCGTTAGTAAGCGTAAACCCGACTTCTTGCGCAGCAGTTGATCCCGCTTCTCTAATATGATAGCCCGAAATTGAAATTGTATTCCAACGCGGGACTTCTTTTAAGCAATATTCGAATATATCCGTTACCAGTCTCATCGAAGGCTTCGGAGGAAAGATATATGTTCCTCTGGCAATATATTCTTTTAAGATATCATTTTGGATAGTGCCTGTGATTTTATCTTTTGATAATCCCTGTTTTTCCGCTACGGTAATATACATAGCCAGTAGAATTGAAGCAGAAGCATTTATCGTCATTGAAGTTGATATTTTATCAAGTGGGATTTGATCTAATAGAATTTCCATGTCGGCAAGAGTATCAATTGCCACTCCAACCTTTCCCACTTCACCGAAAGCTATGGGTTCATCACTGTCATAACCAATCTGAGTGGGAAGATCAAAAGCAACTGAAAGACCGGAAGTGCCTTGAGAAAGTAAATAACGATATCGCTCATTCGATTCCTTTGCAGTACCAAAGCCTGCATATTGCCTCATCGTCCAAAGTTTTCCTCTATACATAGTGGGTTGTATTCCTCTTGTAAAAGGATAACTTCCGGGGAAGCCTAATTCTTCTTCATATTTTTCTTGAGATATATCCGTGGGTAAATAGAGCGGCTTGATAGGGGTAAACGACACTGTTGTGAATTCTTTTTTTCTTTCAGGTTTTCTTTTAACAAACTTGTTAAATGTATTTTCTTCCCAATTTTTATATGCTTCTTGTACCTTGTTCTTAAGGTTTTGTGAATCCGTCATTTGTTTTTCTTTCATTTGATAGAATTCAATAATGATTTTTTGTGCATCAAATATTTAAGTATATCTTTTAAATTAAACAAATAACCGTTGTTTTTAAAGCATATAATTATAGTTGTACAAATTTACTTTTTCTATTTTTGAATAGCCTATATTTTTTGAGATAATATCTTTCGACTAAAAATTTTTATAGTTTTTTAATTTTTAGAAGGTTCTATAAAAATTTCATGTTTCGCACCAAATAATTTATTTTGAAAGAACGGTGTGTTGGGATTCTCTTTTTATCAGGGGGTTACTAAATTCTTTCTAAGATGATAGGGCTATGTGGTAGAAATTTCTTACATCCGTTCGAAATAGAATTAAAATATAAGTAATGAATTTTTTCGGCTTCTATTATTTTAATTGATATACATTAACAATATTAAAAAGCTAAACATTCTTAGTGCGACAAGCAAAAAGAAATACAAACATTTACATATTCCTGAAATCTAAGAAGTATATTATCCTCAATAATAAAATGCCCTTTTAAAAAAAATATTCTTTTTATGTACAAGCTTTGATTATTATTAATATTCACAATTTAAAAACTTAAAAAAATTTTAGAGATACACATAATTTATTGAAGCGCTTTAAAAAGACCGTTTTTAGAAAAGGGTTTGACAATAAATTTATCTGCACCTGCAGTATAAAATTCTTTGATTTTATTCTCCATAAACTCACTGGAAATAATAATAACGGGTCGTTCTGATTTATCGTTCTGCTTAATTTGTTTACAAATATTAAGCCCTTCATCCCATTGATTGGGATTCACATCAATTATAAAAATATTGATACTCTTATCGTTTAGAATGGTTTTCTTAAACTTCTTTAATTCGGAAGAATCGATATCATAATCATGCTTTAAATAAGCTCTTAATAATTCAATAGATTCTCCGGTATCATCAAACAATAAGATATTTTTTAAATCATTTTCCTCATCTCCAAGCTTCCCTTTCTTATTATTAATGGCGTTCCGTGATAAAGGGAGTGTAAAAGTAAAAGTTGAACCGACTTCCTTAATGCTATCCACAAGAAGAGAACCACCCATAAGTTCGAGATATCTTTTTGCCAACGCCAGCCCTAAGCCGTTACCCTCGTAACTTCTACCGATATTAAGATCTTCTTGACTAAACGGTTGGAATAAATAATCTAAATATTCCGATGATATTCCAACACCCGAATCTCTGATTTTACAAACTGCCAATTCTTTATCATGAACTAATTCGGTTTCTATTTCAATAAATCCTTGTTTTGTAAATTTTACCGCATTCTCAAGTAGATTATTTATAGCATTCTCCACACATTGAATGTCGATATCCACCAAAATAGTTTTATCCTTATTAATTAATCTCAGATCGAGGTTTTTCCCCGAAATCTCATTACGGAAAGAATCAATTTTTGAATTTAAAAGCGTTAGTAAATTAACCGTTTCAAAAGATACCGAATAATTACTCGATTCAATTTGAGCAAATTCCAACATTTGTGTAATACTTTTGTATAATCTTTCACTTCCGCTATAAAGGTTATCAACATAAATTCTATCTTCAGGATTTAGTTTATCTTTTAAACTTTCTTTAATTATTGAAGAATAACCAAGAATAATATTTAAGGGTGTTCTCAATTCATGCGATAAAACATTTAAAAAATTATCTTTTAATCTTTCGGCTTCCCGGTTTCCGTCTCTAGCCTTCCGGATTTCTTCCTCTGCTAAAAGCATTTCAGTTTGGTCTTCGTGAAATAAGATAACGTAATTTTTATCATCCAGAGATGTATAGAATATTTTAGTTCGAAAATAAGGGATTGTAATTTCTTTACTTTTTAACAATAAATCCGAATAATTATTCGAAAAACAGTAATTCTTCTCGCTAAATGTTTTCTTAATTAAATCTTGGACACCACTTCTTTTTAGTTCCATATCATTATAAACCGAATAATTATTAAGTTCCGAAATATTATAACCCCATTGGAAAGTAAAAGCATGGTTAACATAAACGATTTTACCATCTTCATTTATTACTTGTATGGGAAAATGTATTTGGTCGTATAAAAGACGAAAATATTTAATTAAGAATTCACTCATATCTAATTAACGGGTAATGAAAATTGAAACGCAGCCCCTTTTGCGCTATCCAAAAGTTTAATTTCTCCGTTATGCTGGTCAACAATACTTTTGCATAAAAACAAACCATATCCAAATTTTTCCGTTGAAGGTAGTGCAAAAATAGAATCAACTATTTCTTTGGGAACGCCGGGACCATCATCGTAAACTTCTACAAAATTTTTTTTATCCTTGTTATATGTTTTAATAGTAATTATAACGTCCTTTTTAGCTTCAGCCGAATTTGAAAATAGATGGACCAATAAGTGTTGAATTTGTTCAGAATCATAATGGCATAATGGGAGTGTGTTAAAATTAGTTTTAAATGTAACATCATAAAATTTTTTCATAGGAGATATATATCCGATTACGGATTGAATAGTTCTGTTTAAATCTCCGCTGTCTTTATTTAAGTTCATTCTTGAAGTTTCAAGCAGCGCTTGGGCATATTTCTGTATGTTACGAATACTATCATTAGCAACTTTTGTTTTTAATATTAATCTATTAAACAATATAGAGTCGGTGTTCTCAATCGATTGGGATAATTTTTTCTCAGTCTTTTCGATTGCTCTCATCAAACTTTCGGTTTCTAAAAGAGAAAGATGTACCAATCCTTGTAACGATTGTCCTATCTCGGAATC
>CBFDUR010000086.1:0-7089 GCA_965613005.1 uncultured Ignavibacteriales bacterium | reverse complement strand
AATAACACGAATATTACTGATAAGATACTAATTTGAAATTGAAGTGAATAATAATAAACAGCCTGTTATGTGAAAGTAGCCGTGCGAATGTTGTAATGAACAAAAATATTTTTTCAACTATTCCGGGCTGATAAATAAGGAGTAATGATTGTTTAAAGGACATTCGATAGAGGTAATTAATCTCACGAAAAAATTCGGAAATTTTACGGCGGTTGATAATTTATCTTTTAACGTTAAGCAAGGTGAAATATTCGGATTTATCGGAGCGAACGGAGCGGGAAAATCAACCGCGATTAGAATGTTGTGCGGAATATTGGAACCCTCATCGGGTGATGCTTTTGTCGGTGGGTTTAGCATTATTACACAACCTGATAAAGTTAAAAGACAAATAGGTTATATGTCTCAAAAGTTTTCATTGTATAATGATTTGACAGTGGAAGAAAATATTAATTTTTTCGGCGGTGTTTATGGTTTATATAATCATAAATTAGCGGAAAGAAAAAAATGGGTATTGAAGATAGCATATCTTGAAGGGCAGGAAAAGTTACTTGCATCCTCTCTGCCGGCAGGTATCAAACAAAGGCTGGCGCTGGCGATCGCGGTAATTCACGAACCTAAAATCGTTTTTCTGGATGAACCTACCGGAGGAGTAGACCCAATTTCAAGAAGAAATTTTTGGGACTTTATAAATGAACTGTCACAAAACGGCGTTACGGTATTTGTTACTACTCACTATCTCGATGAGGCTGAATTCTGTAATACTATTACTCTGCTGAGTGCCGGGAAAATAATTGCCGGAGGTACTTCCAAACAACTTAAAACGGAGTATTTCCCTAATACTCTTCTTGAAGTGGAATGTGAAAAGACTTTCGAGGCGCTTCAAGTTTTATCGAATGAAGCATGGGTGTATGAAACTTCGATTGTGGGAAATTATATACATGTCAGTGTTAAGAATGAAGAAGAGGGAAGACAAACGCTTAACAAAATTTTAACCGGAGAACACTCAATCAAAATTAAAAGAATTAATAATATCGTTCCGACTTTGGAAGATGTTTTTATTTATCTTTTAGAAAAAAAACAATAAATGCAAGTTGAATAAAACAGATAAAAATTATCGATTTTAAATCGGAAATAAAAATGTATAAAAGAATTAGAGCAATCGCTAAAAAAGAAATCAGACAGTTAAAACGCGACACTAGAATGTTGTTTGTATTATTCGCATTTCCGGTTCTTTTATTGGTCATTTTCGGATACGCGATTAATCTAGATGTACATCATATAAAGACCGTAGTGTATGATCAAGATCATTCGGTGGATAGCCGGAATTTTATTAATACATTAACTAGTTCCGGATATTTTGATGTAGTCGGTTACATTAATAGCGATAGTAAAATTAGAAAAATTCTTGATACCGGCAAAGCGCAATGTATAATTGTATTTCCTGAAGATATGTCAAAGAAGCTTTACTCAAACCGGAAGGCTAAAATCCAAATATTAATTGATGGTGTCAACGGTAATACCGCTTCTATAATTTCCAACTATATAAACATGGCTACACTTTCATATTCGCGAAAATTTTCTTTGAAAATGCTTGCTGTAGAAGGTAAGAAGTCATACGTACCTGTTAATTTAGAGCCGGTATTCTGGTTCAATCCGAGTTTGAACTCAACTTATTTTTTAATTCCCGGTTTAATAGCAATGATATTAATAATAACTGCGGTAGTATCAATTTCTTTATCTATTGTAAAAGAGAAGGAAAAAGGAACTATTGAACAGATTAATGTATCGCCTCTTTCGTCTTTTGAACTTTTAATCGGAAAAACTCTGCCATATACGGTTATATCCTTAATTATTGCTGCATTTATATTGGGTGCCGGCTATGTTTTATTTGGAATAACAATTAAAGGAAGTATAATATTATTATTTTTTATGACATTATTATTCCTGTTTGCATCATTGAATTTGGGAATTTTTGTTTCATCTATTTCAAATACGCAACAAGTGGCGTTTCAAATATCAACGTTGGTTTCCCTTTTACCTTCGGCGATTCTATCCGGTTTTATTTTTCCAATTGAAAGCATGCCGAAGTTTATACAGTGGCTGACTAACATTACACCTGCAAAATTTTTCTTGATTATTTTAAGAGGAATATTATTGAAAGGAGTGGGATTTTCCGCATTTTGGGAACAAGCTGTTTATTTGATTGTTTTCGCACTGTTTTTCCTATTCCTTTCTATGTTAATAAACAAAAAGTTGAAAACGGCATAATCGTTTTTTACTACAAAAGCACAAAATATGCGATAATATTTACAGTACCGGATATTGAAGTTGATAATAATGAAAAGCCCGAAAGGAATTAAGGCTAAATAATATTTTGAAGTACTATTGATTAAAATTGTTCTAATTCTTAATTGATCTAATTACTTAGAAAATGAACAATTAGAACAAGCAACAAATACCGGTTATAGAATTGTTTATTTATTGGTAATTGTGAATTGGGATCTGATTAGAAATTTAAAAATGCAATAGTTTAAACATAATCTTTAATTTCTAAATTCATAATTCTAAATTTGCGGCTTGCCGCGTTGTGAGGAGAATATTTCTTTCGCATATTTTAAACTAAAGTTTAAGGAGTAAAATAAGTGTCGGCAAGACGGACAATAATTAATATAATAATTAAAGAATTTCTTCAACTTAAACGTGACCCGCGTTTACTCGGGATAGTATTTTTGGCTCCGGTGATTCAATTGATTTTTTTAGGTTATGCAGCAAATATGGATGTTAATACTGTTCACACGGCAGTGTTTGATATGGATAGAACGGTAGCTAGTAGAAACTTTATTGAAAGATTTAAAAGTACAGGTTATTTCGAAATAGATTCTTATGTGGACAATTATAAACAGATTACCAGTGAAATTAATAAAAGTAAAATTCTGTGGGCATTGGTGATACCAAAAGGTTTTGAGAAGGATATACAGCGAAATCGACCGGTTGAGGTACAGGCAATTTTTGATGGTTCGGATGGTAATAAAGCATCAATCGCTTTTGGATATGTCCAAGGAATTACGACTAGTTATTCTAGAAAGATATTGCTTAATTACTCAAATAAACTTGGGATTAAGCCTTCAACGGGTTCTCTTGTTCCGGAAATAAGAGTATGGTATAATCCTGATCTTAAAACTAGAAACTTTATGGTCCCTAGTATAATGGGGTTAATTTTAATGGTTATTACAACTATTTTAATGTCGATGGCTATAGTTAAGGAAAGAGAAGTTGGAACACTTGAGCAGTTAATAGTTACACCGATTACTCCGACGCAACTGATTATCGGCAAACTAGTCCCTTTCATAATCCTCGGTTTTATAGATATTCTTCTTGTTCAAGGTGTAATGATTTTTTGGTTCAAAATTGGAGTCAGGGGAAGTTTTATTTTCTTATTTTTAGCTTCATTTTTATTTGTTCTTTCTACTTTAGGTATCGGGCTGTTTATATCAACTATTTCTAAAACGCAGCAACAAGCAATGATGGTAGCTCAGTTTGCGGTGATGATGCCTATGATTTATCTATCGGGTTTTGTTTTTCCGATTGCCGACATGCCGAAAATTGTTCAATATATTACTTACTTAATTCCTCTTCGATATTATATTACAATTCTTAGAGGAGTAGTTCTCAAAGGGGCTTCATTTGTTGATTTATTACCACAGACCGTTATGCTGTTTTTAATGGGAGTACTAATCCTTTTTGCGAGTGCATTCCGTTTTAAAAAACATTTAGGCTAATATTATTTTATGAAATTGTTCAGGAAAGCATATTCAGATTAAACTTAACCTGGACAAGCCGGAACCAAAAAGGAATATATAGCAAAAATTTAACGGTACATGTAAATTCTGAAGTATGAATGTATGTTGATGTATGACTGTTTGTCCGAAGAACATTGTGCGTATGATTTACCATACAATCATACAGTCATCCATACAATATTGAACAAATTACAAATCAATATTTTCTGCCGAATAATACACGAATATCTCTGATAAGATACTATTATTAAAAGCCTTGCGTAAGATTGAACTGCCACAACCAACCGACACCCGGTCTATTAAAAGGATGAACGTAATCTACTTCGCCTACCGCATAGCCAAACAGATTTACTCTAAGAGCCACGCCTGTACTACTGACAGGTTTTCTTGTACCGCCGGCAAACCACGGTTTTTCTTGATTCGTCCATGCTAAACCGGCGTCATAAAAAGCGACAAAATCCAAAGGGAAATAACCGTAAAACCCTTCTCCTATGCCAAATAATCCCAGCAAAGGAAAGCGTAATTCTAAATTTACAATCAACAATTTACTTCCGATTAAGTTTTGAAAAACTGAATAATTAGATGCATTGAAAGATGAACTCTCATATCCACGTACCAAACCGGGATATCCGAGAAACATCGGTGAAAGTCGATAATCTTCTGCACCGGGGCCGTATCGTCCCACCTGCAATATTCTGCCTGCTAACGTAAACGGTCGTATAGGCATCAAATATTTCCGATAATCCACAAGTATATTAAACCAATTAATAGTTCCAAAAAACGGTGATATTTCCAGTCGATATCTTTGTCCAAGTAAGGGACCTGTAGCGCCCATATAACTATTATCATAAACTAGGGACGCACTTACAGATCCTAGATACATTGAAGGCGCATGTCCTAAATTTTCAGTATTGTTGATGAGTAATGAGCCGTCAATTAGCGAGATCGCCCTTGTAGTAACTTGATTCGTAAAAGAAATATTTCGAAATCCGCCGCTGAATTCAACTCTTAATACTCGGCTAAACGGATAAGATAAAATTCCACTGATTTCTCGATTGGTTTCTTTATAAAAATATTCTTGTTCAACATAAACAGGGGTACTGTCAATATTAGTATAACCGGCAGAATATCCCGTTAGATAGTAGGGAACTTGTTGAATTACACCTCCCCAATTCCAACGATGAGCATCATTCATGTAGGCAACCAATCCGGTAATATTAGTAATTTTATTAAAGGATTGAATTTGCAGTGAAGTGGCTAAATTGTGATTACCTAATATATCGCTCCAAAATAATGCTATTCCACCGCCCAAATAAGTTCCGAAACGATCTACTCCCGCTGCTACGGAAGGCTGACCAAATCCAATTATTGAAAGTGATGGATGGTAGTTTGTAATTTTATACATTGTGTCCGAAGGTAGTCCTATATCCGGATTATCGAAGTTAGCTAAAAATGTAGGGTTTTTTCTATGAAGCGGAGGAAGAAAACCGGGGTTCGTAAATGGATAATTATCAAAAGGTGTTTTACCCTGCATAATTTTTGACGAATCTATCGAATATATATTATATTTTCCATTTTGGTAAACACTGAAAACAATTTTATTTGCATGTTTAGCTACCGATAATGCGGGGCTTAAAGCCGTTATACCGCTTACTCCTCCATATAGATTTGTAATTTGTTCAATTGTGTTATTAGGAAGATTGATTCTGTAAATATTTGTTATTCCGTTGTGATTCGATAGAAAATAAATACTTTTCCCGTCGGGAGACCATTGAGGATTAATGTTTTTTGCGTTAGAAAAACTAGGAAGATTTTTAATTTTACCGGTTTTAAAATTAAATAAAGCAAGTTCATAATTTCCGATATTGACGTCCGCGAGTTGAGATGTAAACCGGTCGGTAACAAAAACAATATTATTACCGTCCGGTGAAAATTCCGGTTGAAGTTCGGCATAAGCGTCATTCGTTAAATGTTCTAAACTATCGGTTTTCAAATTATATGCAAATAAATTAGAGAATCCATTTGCTAGAGCTGAAAAGACAATAAACTTACCGTCCGGTGAAAAAGTAGGTGTAAATATTTCTGCTAATTTAGGGAAACGAATCTCTTTTACTATATTCCCATCTTTTACATTCAGCAGTGAAATAACAGGCCTGCCTTCAGAAGTTGCCGAGAAGGCAAACTCGTTTCCATCCGGTGTCCATGCACCGGCAGAGTTAATAAACTCTAAGTTTTCAAGGTGTGTGTTGAATTCGGTTTTAAAAATATTTTTTATGACCTTTCCTGTTTTAGCATCCGCTAAAAATAAATCGATTGAAAAAAGATCCCTGGACGAGAAGAAAACTATTTCTTTACCATTGGGGCTAAGTGCGGGTGAAACATTTAAGGAGCCTTCGCCATTTTTACCTGTAACTAATTCCTTACCGTAATCATTGGGGCGTTTTGTTACTTTCGCAAGTGAATCATATTGAGCATGAAGGGCAGCATGCCATTCTTTTGAAAGTGAATCTGTATTTATCAGCAAAACCGAATCAATGGCTGCTTTCACGCTGTGTAAAACAGCAGCCTCTCTTAAAATTTCTCCAATTTTTTTATCACCAAACTTTCCTCCGATAAAAGCTAGTAAAGCTTGACCGTACCGATATGGGAAGTATTTCGGATTATTGAGATCGGATATATTAGGAAGTTTTTTCAAAGCAGCCTCGCGCATCCACATTGCCGTAAAAGGATCGGCTGGTCCTAAAGAGAAATATTCCGCCATTCCTTCGATAAACCACAACGGCATACTAGATGCGGCAGGTAATCCCCCGGTTCTTTCGGCACTTTTCCCTGTTATATCGAATTGAAATGCATGTACCAACTCATGTCCGATAACATGACTTGTTTCCGCTAAGGGACCGATAAAAGGTACAACAATTCTTCTAAGATATGGCTCTGTGAAACCACCTGTCCCTTGTCCAATCATTCCTTGTGTTACATTAGTTTCCGAGAATTGTTGAAAACCATCATATAAAATTAAAGTTTGTTTACCTTTTAGAGTATCCTGAAGTGTGATTGAATGCCTTGTATACCACCTTTCGGCAATTTCCGCCGCATATTTTACTGCATCCTTTTCTTCTTTGTAAAAGTATATATTAAAATGCTTTGTATGGAGAATTTTAAAATTAAAATTTAATATCACTAATCTTTTATTATTGGTATTTTTTATTTTACTTTTTATGAAATTCATCTTAGGAAAAAAGGAAGAAATGTCACAGATTTTTACCAAAGAAGGTGGGGCTATTCCCGT
>CBFDUR010000085.1:0-7096 GCA_965613005.1 uncultured Ignavibacteriales bacterium | reverse complement strand
TTAATAACAGTTATTTATTCTTGTATTATATGCAAGTTATTCTATTCCACCCCCTTAGTCGAATGGGTTTATTTCAAATTGTGGATGTAGAACCATCAAGATATAAGGAGGTAATAATCTATTTGCTCAAATGTATCAGGTTAAAATCGGCATTGATGTCCTGGAAGAAGAAAATTTTGCTTCATTAGTTGGTAAACGTATCGGATTAATTACTAACCAAACGGGGATTGATCGAGAGTGGCATTCAACAATAGATATTCTTTATAAAGCAAAAAATGTTCATTTAGTGGCTCTCTTTAGTCCGGAGCATGGGATTCGCGGTATAGCTAATTCATTGGTAGCTTTTAGTGTGGATTCCGCTACCGGTTTACCCATCTATAGCTTATACAGTAAAATGTGTCGACCTACAAAGAGATGTTTAAGGGAATTGGTGTGCTGGTTTTCGATATACAGGATATCGGAACTCGTTTTTATACCTATATCGGAACGATGAAAAATAGTATGGAAGCAGCAGCAAAATATGGGATAGAATTTATCGTTTTAAACCGGCCTAATCCAATAAACGGCATTCAAGTTGAATACCCTGTTTTAGACTCAAATTAAGGAACAAATTCCTATTAATGATATTATGAAAAGCCGGCAGCCAAAGCTAACTGATTCTAGAGGCTTACGTAAAGGATACTTACTATATAAGTAACTTTTTTTAATAAGAATTACTAAACAAAACAGAATAAGAAAGGTAAAAAATCAATTATGCAGAAACAGAAATATAGAACACCGTCATTAATTGATCCCAGAGATGGAATAACAATTATCGAACCGCCTGGAAAGGGAGACGGATATTGGGCTGGTGCGCCCAGTGTTTATTTTGATGATAGTAAAGGAAAATTCTTTTTAAGCTATCGGTTGAGAAAGCCGCGGCCGGATCGCGGGTATGAAAGTAGAATAGCTGAAAGTATTGACGGTAGAAAATTCAAAGATGTCTGGTTACTGAAAAAGGAGGATTTGAAATCCACTTCAATTGAGCGTTCAGCGCTCTTCTCGAATACCAAGGGGAATTACCGTTTATATATAAGCTATGTTGATCCTGCGGACAATCGGTGGCGTATTGATATGATGGAATCGGATTCTCCGGAACGTTTTGATTTTTCATTGCGAAAATCGATCCTTACCGCCGGCGGCTTACAGGTTGAGGGGGTAAAGGACCCTTACATACTCGTACTCGACGGAATGTATTACATGTTTTTCAGTTATACACCAAAGCTGCAAAACGCTTTGCCGGAACAGATTGCTCAGTTGCATGCGACAGGCGACATTTTTAATACGGGAAAAGTTAAATCGTTGACAGGATTAGCTTCGAGCCAAGATGGCAATTCATTTCAATGGTTGCGAGATGTATCTTTATTGGGATCAGGCTGGGATTCTTACACGGTTCGTATAACTTGCGTACTTCCTATAAAAACCGGTTTCATCATATTTTATGACGGAGCGTCTAAATACGATCATAATTATGAAGAATCAACAGGTCTTGCTATCAGTAAAGACCTGATACAATATAAACGTATTTCTCATGAGCATCCTATGCTTATTTCGCCTTACGGAACCGGTTCGCTCAGGTATATAAACGCCATCAGGGTAGATAATGATCTTTATTTATACTATGAGTTTAGTAGATCAGATGGTTCGCATGAATTAAGGCTAAATATTGTAAAAAAAGGTGACTTAAGTGCATTCGATGACAACAATTGATTATGTAATTGTAGTAACTTTTCTCGCGTCAATAATTGGTGTGGGCATCTATTTTCGCAAATGGATAGAAAACCCGGACGATTTCTATATAGCAGGGAGAAAGCTCACACCTTTTATACTTGCCGCCGTATTAACAGGTACTAACGTAAATCTTTATAGTTTCATTGGTCAGAGTGGAGTTGCATATTCAAGCGGGATTTCCATTATATGGAACACATGGACAGGCAATATGGCACTCGTATTATCGGGGTTATTTATTGTTCCCATTCTTAGGCGTCTTAAGATTAGAACAATTCCTGAGCTAATTGAATTAAGGTATACAAAAGGTCTCCGGAAGTTTGTGGGTATTTTATGGATGATACGCCTGACTTTCTGGCTCGGCATCGGGATGTATGCAATATCGCTTTTTGCACAAACTATAACCGGAATTCATAATTTTGTGTTTTGGGTTTTCATCTTAGCAGTAATTATGATTTTCTATACTAGTTTAGCAGGTGCATGGTCGGTTGTGCTGACTGATGTACTTCAATTTCTTCTGATGTTGGGAGCCATGCTGATTTTGCTGCCTATAGCAATGCATGCCGTAGGAGGATGGCCTGCACTAGCGGAGAGATTGCACGGGAAGCGTCTTACATTTGTTACGAAAAGCGGTCCTTACGACTGGGAATTTCTTCTGACAATGCTCTTGCTTGGAATAAAATGGGCATCTATAGATCAGGGAGTGCTCCAGAGAGCGTTCGGATCGAGCGATACTAAATCAGCGGTTAAAGGGATGGTCTATGCCGGTATCATTACAACTCCTTTTGCATTTCTCTGGATCATGCCCGGATTAGCGGCAGCAGATCTTTACCCGCATCTGGCAAATATGGATAATGCTCTTCCTACTTTAATAATCAATTATATTCCCTCGTTTCTGCTCGGTATTGTAGTGTGCGGATTTTTATCGGCACAGATGTCAACCATAGGACCGGAGTTAAATTCAATCGCTACGCTTTTTGCCAACGATGTCTATGCAACTTCTACTAAAAAGGAAGCCTCTCCAAAGAAATTAATTTTTGTCGCTAGATTTTCTACAATTATAGCAGGTTTATCAATGATCGGGTTCGCCTTCCTTGTCCCTATGCTTGGAGGTATAGTTCACGCTAATTTAACGGTTGTTTCTATAACAGATATGCCGCTTTTTGTTATAGCGATTGTGTATGGTTTATTATGGAAAAGAGCCAATTGGCAAGGAGCGGTTGGTGGATATATCATCGGAGTTGCTATTGGTTTGCTGGTGTGGCTCATATTTGGAAGAAATTTTAATTTAGCGGCTTTCAGCAGTGCCGGAGCTGCACTTATTGCTACCCCATTGATTTCTCTTCTTACAAAAAAGCCTGCGCAAGAGAAGTTTGGATCTATTTTTTCTGCACGGAAAGGAAATTATAATGGTCAAGAACCTACGGACGACTATCATATAATCCCTGTCTCATTCAAGGGAAGGATTAGTCTTGCGATTTTAGGAATAGGTCTCCTCCTTTATATCCTTGGTGCTGTACTTGGCGCGTATGGCTATTCGATAGCTTCGACAACGGCGGTTGTCGGTATGGTATTATTTTTCAACGGCGGGGGACTAAGAGTATTTTTTATAAAATAAAGCAAAACTATGTGGAGGTACAAATTGCATTTCGATTTTGTGACATGGAGTGTATGGAGCGTTAGTTTTGGAATCTGGATATTGTGGGTTGTAAATACCTTTAAGGAGATTATGCTGCTTGTCAGAAGGCAAAAAAAACATTTCGATAATAAGAAATCTTCTAAAACTTAACTAGAAAGAAAATTAAATGAAAACCTTCCTTTTTGTTCTAATAGCGATGGAGATCGTTTTTTTGCGACCTATGTTTGGAACCGGTATTACATTGGTTAATAGAGGCACATCTCATTATGTCATTTATCTTCCAGAGCATGCTACTATTGTAGAAAAATTCGCTGCTCATGAACTGCAAAAATATCTTGATCGAATCTCCGGAGCAAAGCTTGCCATTAGAATCAATAATAAAAATGAGCGTGTACATGGAATTTTTATAGGTGAAAAATTAGCCCGGCGCTTTGGAGTGAACATCAATGCCAAATATCCCGGGCTTGATGGATTTCTTATAAAAACATTTAAAGGAAATATTATTCTTGCAGGCGGTGAAGGGAGGGGAACGCTTTATGCGGTTTATGAACTTTTGAAAGAAATTGGATGCAGATGGTATGCACCGAATTTCACTTTCTACGGTAGTGCCGGTGGTGAGTATGTTCCGAAAATAAGGACTATCATTTTACCGAACCTCGATAAGGTGGAAAGTCCATCTTTTAAATACAGAAAAAAGTATGTTGAAGAAGGATGGACACATACAGTTGCAAATATGAAAAAGCTGATCGATTGGATGGCAAAGGTTAAAATGAATGTCTTTAGTTATCCGCTCGATTATCAACATTTGGGAAGGGTAAAATGGGATAATGTTAGAGAAGAGCTTGTGCCCGAATTGCAAAAAAGAGGGATAATGATTGAAGTTGGTGGACATGGTTATCCGAACTTTCTTCCACCGGGAAGGTACTTTAAAAAGCATCCCGAATGGTTTGCAGAAATTAACGGAAAAAGAACAGCCGATCCCCATGCTGTTTTCAATACCTCTAATACTGAGGCTCTCAACATGCTTGTAAACAATGTAATTGAATATATTTCGCGGCATCCGGAAATTGATATACTTGATTTGTGGCCGCCTGATAATGCTCAATGGTCCGAAGATACACGTAGTTTAGCTCAAGGTAGTCCGTCAAGACGCCAAGCAATTATATTGAATACCGTTGCAAAAGCAGTGAAGAAAAAATTTCCGCACGTTAGAATTGAGTTTATTGCATATCAAAGCTATCTCTTCCCGCCTAAAAATATTAAAATTGACAGCAGCGTAATAATGGATCTTTGTCCCATTCGTAGAACAAGTGCATATCCTATTTGGGATTATAGAGCCGGGCAAAACGTTCCGTATCATAATGCGCTTTTACAATGGTTTAAACGGGATGTTTTTAAAGGCAATATCGGAATTTACTCATATTATCGCCGGTATATATGGCGCTCTCTTCCGGTGGTGATCCCTAATATTATAGCCGAAGATATGAGATGGTATCATTCGCTTGGCGTCATTGGTTTAAGTTCATACTCAGAACCGGGAGATTGGTTTACTTTTGAATTAACACATTATACAATAGCCAAACTTTCATGGAATGTAAATATTAGTGTTCCAAATCTTGTTAAAGATTATTGTCTCCATCGATTTGGGCCAGCAGCACAGGAGATGAAAAAGTACTTTAAAATTATTGAACAAACCCTGCCAATGCAGAACCGGGTAGCGTTTAACAATACTCCTACATTGCGAGAATCTCGGAATTATATGCATAACCTAGGAATATTAAAATTACTGCTACAACAAGCCAAGCAAAAAGCACAATTAAGTAAAAACCGAAACGTGCTTTTCTTACTTGATAAGCTCTCTCTTTCTCTGGAGTACACTAGGCTTGATTTGGAAATAGGAGAGCTTTCCATGCGTATGGCAGGTGCATATATTAAAAACGGAGTAAAACAACTTGAACAACTGCAAGTAAAAATGGTTAAGCTATTTAATGCCAATTTAAATAAGGGGATTTTCATCAGTAGAGGTGGACGATATTATCCTGATAAATAAAAAAGAATTGGCCTTGTTAAGAAAAACAGAGTCTCAAAGTCAGCATCGGTTTTGGTCCTTTATCCTTTAGTATCTCTGTGGAACATTCCTCAGATGATTGATAAAAAGAGATGATATTGTGAATGCATTGAAATCTCGGTGTTGTTATGCGACATCGGGTGAAAAGTACTTCTCAATTTTAATATCAACGGGCATTTGATGGGTAGTGAGATAAGCGCTAATTTAGTATTTCTATTCTCTCAGCTCTTTTATTTATTTGATTACAGACATAATCTAATAACAAATAGAAAGGAAGACAAATTCTTATTTTTTCAACTAACACTGTTCTTCCGGTTAAATCAATAATAACAATCTATTCAAAAAGATGGTCAATTGATTTGTCGCTTAATTCATGAAATACTTTTCTTGCCAACTTTATTGTGTAAAGCTTTAGTACTTTCGACGGAATATTTCAAGTAGATAAAAATTCTTTGCGGAAATCTTTAAATTTTTAACAAATACTATTCCTATTTCAATTATGCCGTTTCTGCCTGCTGTAAATTCCGTGGTTTCGGTATCATCATACAAAATTCCGCATCGTTGAGAGGATGAAAGTAATCAAACATTGTGAAATCCATTATCCGGCAGATAAACCTAATATACAATTTACATAACAAGCAAAATCACCTATTACCTTTCTATCATCACCAAGTTTAAGTCTCCAACCGGCATCCTCACCATTTTTAATCATATTCCTACTTAATATATTACAGTCATCAATTAATACATTATGTGTCATTGATCTTGAATTTTCCATTTCAATTCTTTTTTCATTATTTGCCTTTAACCATTCGACTCTAATGCTTGAATAAATTATACAAGATTCAATTAAATTGTCTTTAAGTGATTCTAATTTGGAAATATTAATCTGATGGAATATTACAGTTGCTTCATTAAATGTCAATTTTACCTCCAGATTTTAAAATGAAAATTTCTTTTTTTGATGAAAATCCGGTTCATTATAATATAAATTTTATAATTACCGGTCAAATTATATAATATTATTTTTTATTAATAAAATTTCTTATCTTGTTTTGGATAGCGGTGAAATAACAAGTTATAGAATAAAACACATTCTATTTTGATAATATATTTAATTATAATCAACATAATATATTAAATAAAGTACTATAATCGTCATCATCAAAACTTGTAGAAATTATTTTAAAATCACCTATACCCGAATTTTATTTTTTCTTTTCCAAGTGATTGCTGAACGATCTTTCGCAATTAAACATTCTCGCCATTGTTTGCTCTAGTATATGTTCAGTCGAGTGCATTTGTGGAGGATAATCTTTATGTCCCATTTGTCTATCCGGCTTTTCCCAAGTTTAGAAAAACAAAAATAAAAAATTCAAACTTTAAATTGAATTTAGCTACATATCTCAATAAAAGCATATCTTAAAAAATTATCAGAAATCTGATGCACTATCAAAATTCTGATATTCATAATTTAATTACAAATACAATAAACAAAGAAATCCTTTAGAAACCTCAATATTACACTTTATCTAATTTAAGGCATAGTAATTGTTTAAACAAAATTGCCGTATTAAGGAGGACGGCTCAAATACAATTTTATTTACCGGGAAAATCACGGT
>CBFDUR010000084.1:0-7186 GCA_965613005.1 uncultured Ignavibacteriales bacterium | reverse complement strand
AAACCAATTACAAATCAATATTTTCTGCCAAAAATAACACGAATATTACTGATAAAATATTAATATAGGTAATAATCAGAAAATTTCTCACCCAAAAAACGGGTTTGAAATGACAAAACGTTTATTTTGCAGAAGCTCTATTATTTAACGTAGTCAATTTTAATCAACAGCACATCAAAATATTATTTAGCTTCTCTCTACTGTTTTCCCGGATTTATAATGATATTTGAATATTATTTATAATCTTCATTATACATTACCATGCATAAATATATAATTTAATAGGCTAATAACTCTTGTTATAAGATATTTATGTAATTTTATACTTTTTTATTAAATATTAATTAGTATTTTTGTGTTCTCGATAAATAGATAAATGAAGAGAAAAAGGAAAGGTATTTTTTACAAATCGTTTAACGGAGGATTAATGACAACACACATGAAAGGTAAAAGCATTATTTCAATTAATGAGCTTAGACATGAAGAAATTTGGTCAATTTTTGAATTAAGCGGTATTTTAAAGCTTAAACATCTTTCCAATCAAGCTCACCCGACTTTAAAAGGAAAAACACTTGGAATGATATTTTCTAAACCATCAACCAGAACAAGAGTTTCGTTTGAAGTTGGAATTTTTCAACTTGGGGGAATCGGCTTATATCTAGGTCCAAAAGATTTACAACTTAACCGAAATGAATCGATTGCAGACACGGCAAAGGTTCTTTCCAGATATTTGGATGGACTGATGATTAGGACTTTTGATCACAACGATGTTATTGAATTTGCCGATTATTCATCAATACCGGTAATTAACGGTTTAACCGACTTGCTTCATCCTTGCCAAGTCTTAACCGACTTATTCACAATTTATGAGAAAAAACATCAGTTAAGAAATTTAAAATTAGCATTTATCGGCGACGGAAATAATGTTTGCCATAGTTTATTATATGGTTGTTCGAAAGTTGGTATGAATATATCCGTTGCAACTCCGAAAGGTTATGAACCGGATATTGAAATAGTAAATAATGCTAAAGAAAATGCCGGATATTTCTCAAGTACCTTGGAGGTTGGTAATCAACCTAAAGAAGCAGTGAAAAACGCCGACATTATTTATACAGATACTTGGACAAGCATGGGACGGGAAGATGAAACCGGCCAAAGACAAAATGCTTTTCACAATTTCCAAGTTAACCGTGAATTGGTGAAAAATGCAAAAGATGATTATTCCTTTATGCATTGTTTACCTGCACACAGAGGTGAAGAAGTTACTGACGAAATCGCCGATTCACCTAATTCCATAATTTTTGACCAAGCGGAAAATAGACTGCATGTTCAAAAAGCAATTATGTCGCTCGTTATGTGATCATCTACATAAAATTGATTTATTTTTATAAATATTTTACTGTTTATCTTCATATTAATGAATATATATACAGTAAAGGCGCATTATTTTAATATAATTTTTTTATTTTTGTATTATTATGCATTTTGTACTTGACAAAAATAAAATGTTTAATTAAGTTTTCGATATGAAATTTTTGACGGAAAATATAGAACCTTTTCAAAAAGAAACATTTAAACTTAACCTGAATGTTCGACCTATTATTCCACGTTCCCGCCGTCCCCGCTTGGGGTAATCATATTCTAATTTAAATACTGCATTTTAATTAATTCATTTTAAAAAATTTATAGGATCATTTTATGATATCTGTTGGAATAATTGGTGGAAGTGGTTATACGGGAAAAAAATTAATTCAATTTTGTAATTCTCACCCGTATATTAATGAATACTCGGTATATGGATTAAATAGTATCAATAAAAAAATTACCGATATATTTCCTGAATTATCGGGAATGGTTGTCGACTCTACTGTTAAAAGTTTAGATAGTATTTCAAATAGCCACGATGTAATTTTTGTTTCTCTTCCTAATGGCGAAGCACTTAAAATTGTACCTGATCTTTTAAGTACAAACAATTTAATTATAGACCTTGGTGGCGATTTTCGATTAAATTCTGCGGAAGAATATGCAAAATGGTATAATATTGAGCATTCTTCCCCTTCTTTGCTGATGAATAAAGTTTATGGATTAGCAGATTTGCCCGATATTGATTACTCAAATACAAATTTAATTGCAAATCCCGGTTGTTATCCTACGGCAGCACTGCTATCTTTGCTTCCTCTAGTTAGTAATTATTCGGATAATATAATTTCTATTACTACAAACGCATATTCCGGCACAAGCGGCGCGGGGAAAACCCCAAAAACTCATTTGATGATGGCTGAAATGGATGGAAATGTTTATGCATACAATGTGAAAGGTCATCGGCATTTTCCGGAAATTTTACAAGTATTAAATAGCGCAGGTAATAAAGCACCATATTCATTTACTACACATCTGTTACCCGTTGCAGTTGGAATTTATTCGACATCGGTTTTGCATTTAAAATATGAATTGGATGAAGCTGAGCTTCAAAATATATACAAGTTATTTTATAAAGAGTCCGCTTTTGTCAGATTAAGAGAAATTCCTCCTCAATTGTCTTGGGTGGTAAATACAAATTATTTCGACTTAAACATTACTATCAATAGAAAGGTAATTGTATTGACTGCTGCGATTGATAATCTGATAAAGGGAGCATCCGGTCAAGCGATTCAAAATATGAATAAAATTTTCGGTTGGAGTGAAGAGATAGGGCTAACAAATCGGAAGGTGCAAAATGTATTGGTTTATTGAGAAAGGTTCTATTACTTCTACTCCGGGGTTTAAAGCTGCAGGAATATTTTGCGGTATTAAAAAGAAGAAAAAGGACTTGGCTTTGATTTATTCAAAATTACCTAGTATTGCAGCCGGTACGTTTACTTTGAATAAGGTAAAGGCTGCTCCCCTCTTATTAACTCAAGAAGTAATTCGAAAAGACAATAATGTAAAAGCCGTAATTATAAATTCGGGGAATGCTAATGCATGCACGGGTGAAACAGGTGATATCGATGCAAAAGAAATCCAATCATTTTGTGCGCATAAATTAGGCATACTCCCCGGTGAAGTGTTGGTTGCATCCACCGGTGTAATTGGAAAAGCATTACCGATGACTAATCTGTTAAATGGAATAAACTCTATAATCCCTTTGCTTTCCGAACAAGGCGGGACGGATGCCGCTGAAGCCATAATGACTACCGATATGAAAATCAAATCATTTGCAATTAAAATTGAACTGAAAGACAAACAAATCACTCTCGGCAGTATAAGTAAAGGAAGCGGAATGATTGCTCCAAATATGGCAACTATGTTAGCCTTTATTTCTACCGATGCTAAAATAGGAAAAAAATTGCTGCAGGATATTTTGTCGGAAGCGGTAAATCAATCGTTTAACAAAATTTCCGTTGACGGTGAAACAAGTACAAATGATATGGTGATTTTATTGGCAAATTCAGCATCGGGAATAGAAATAAAAAAAGATTCCCCTGAATATTTTGAATTTAAAAATGCTTTAAATGAACTTTGTATTATCATGGCAAAATCTATTGTGTCCGACGGTGAAGGAGCTACTAAACTTGTAACTATAAAGGTAACCGGAGCTGCTTCGGAAACCGATGCTAATCTCGTTGGAAAATCAATTTCCAATTCGGCGCTGGTTAAAACGGCTCTTTATGGCTCGGATGCTAATTGGGGTAGAATTATCAGCGCTGCCGGTCATAGCGGAGCTGATTTGATTCCCGAAAAGGTTTCAATAAGTTTTAATGAATTCCCCATTCTTCATCAAAATTTCAAAGTTAACCTTGATGAGAAAAAAGTATCAAAGATATTGAGCAACCCTGAATTTACGATAAAAATCGATCTTGGGATCGGTAATGATGAATCAATATGGTGGACATGTGATTTTTCTGAAGAATATATAAGAATCAATTCTGATTATAGAACATAAATAGGATTATAAATTATGAAAATAGCGGTTCTTAAATTAAGCGGAAAAACTTTAACGTATTTTTTATCAAATAAAAAATGGACAAAAATAATTAAAGAGCTTCGTTCGGAATTTGACGGAGTTGTAATTGTGCATGGAGCGGGTAAACTTATTAACGAATGGTCCAGTAAACTTGGAATTGAAAATAAGTTTAAAAATGGTCAGAGGATTACTATGCAAGAACAAATGGACGTTGTTGCCGCAGTTCAAGCCGGATTGGTAAATAGTCAAATTACAGCAAAGTTAAATCATGCCGGTTTAAATGCAACAGGTGTATCCGGAATTGATAGAAATACATTCGTAGCAGATTATATTGATACTGAGCTTGGATTTGTCGGTAAGCCGGAATTAAAGAATTCAATTAATTGGATTTTCGAATTACTTGAAGACGATGTTATCCCTGTTTTTTCAAGTGTATGCAGAGATGTAAACGGCAATCTAATGAATGTAAATGCGGATATTTTCACTGAAGTTTTATCAATAGCCTTAAAATCCGATACTGTATTTTTTGTATCCGATGTAAGTGGTGTAATGATTAATGGCGCAGTAAAAAGCATTCTGACCGAAAATGAAATTACTCATGGTATCGCGAACGGGGATATTAAAGATGGAATGATTCCAAAATTATTAAGCTGTGCTTCCCTTCTCAACGAAGGAATTAATAAAATTTGGATTGGTTCACAATTATATACTAATTTCGAAAAGGATGAAAATACTCATGGAACTTGGATCATCAACTCAATTAAAAAAGAACTTGAGTTACTCTTCGTTGCTCAATACGTATAAAAGATTCCCCGTTGAATTCGTCAGAGGAAACGGAGCTTTCCTTTATGATGTTTCCGGAAAGGAATATTTAGATTTTTTAAGCGGCATCGCAGTAACCGGATTGGGGCATAATCATCCGGTGCTTAGACAAGCCGTTATTGAGCAAATAAATTCTTTATGGCATGTTTCCAATTTATATGAATCAACTCCACAAGAAAATCTAGCCAAGGAATTAACTAATATTTCAGGCTTAAATTCTGTATTTTTTTGTAATTCGGGAACAGAAGCTGTTGAAGCCGCCATTAAATTTGCCAGGAAATGGGGGAAAGGCAGATACAAAATTATTTCGGCATTAAATAGTTTTCACGGTAGAACTTACGGCAGTTTATCTGCAACCGGTCAAAATAAGTTTCATTTAGGATTTGAACCTATGCTGCCCGGTTTTAGCTATGTTCCTTTCGGTGTAATTGATGAATTTAAAAAAGCATATTCGGATGATACGGTTGCAATTCTAATCGAAACAATTCAAGGCGAAGGAGGAGTGAACGTTGCCCCAAAAGGTTTCATAAAGGAATTAAGAGAATTTTGCGATGAAAAAGATATTCTTCTTATTATCGATGAAATTCAAACCGGTTTTGGGCGTACGGGTAAATTCTTTTCATATCAACACGAAAATATTATTCCGGATATGGTTACAACAGCAAAAGGAATTGCCAATGGTTTACCGTTGGGAGCTGTAATTTGTTCATCGAAGATTGCCGGTTCAATTCAACCCGGCGATCATGGTTCAACTTTCGGCGGTAACCTTATTGCTATTGCCGCCGCAAATAAGGTTGTAGAACTGATAGACGATAATTTATTAAATTTTATTTCCAAATGGGGAAATACTTTAATGAATTCATTATATGCGTTAGATTTACCTTTTGTTAAAGAAATAAGAGGGAAAGGTTTGATGATAGGGATTGAACTTGAAAAAAATATTTCATCAAAGAAAATTGCCGGTTTGATGCTCAATGAATCTGTATTGGTCGGTACCTCAGGCGATTCCGTTATCCGGCTTCTTCCACCGTTCATCATTACTCAGAATGAGGTTATGAAATTTCTTCTTTCTTTTAAGAAAGTAATTATTAATTTATCGGGACTAATTAAATAATTTATAAATAATTATTGGTGATAACATGTCTAGTAAATTAAGAAGGTTGAATCGCATAAAGGAAATACTCAACTCACAAGTCATATCGTCTCACGAGGTAATGGTGAAAATATTGAGTGATGAAGGTATTCAAATAACGCAGGCAACCTTAAGCCGGGATTTTGCCGAACTTGGCGTTATTAGGACTTTTATGGAATATGGTCCAAGATACATTCTCGATTCAACCGAATCGGGGAAACAGATTGCAAAATTGATAGGTTTCGAAATCTTAAGCGTAGAAAATAATGAATCGCTTGTAGTAATAAGGACTTTAGCAGGTCGTGCCCAGGGAATTGCTCATTTTATAGATAGGATTAATAATTCTGCTATAATGGGTACTGTGGGCGGTGATGATACGGTTATTATTATTCCCAGCGCACACAATAGAATTCCCGAATTAGTTGAATTAATTAAAAACATGATGACTGAATTAAGTTCAATTAAATCGACATCAAAAAACTAATTTATAAAAAGGAGGAAAATCGTTGAAAAGAAAAATCGTAGTTGCATATTCCGGAGGGTTAGATACCTCCGTGATGGTTAAATGGCTGATAGAAAAATATAATGTTGATATTATTACTGCTACCGGCTTTTTGGGGCAGGTACACGAAATGGAAGGAATAAAAGAAAAGGCATTGAAAACCGGAGCGTTAAAATCTGTGGTAGTCGATTTACGTGAGGAGTTTATTTCTAAATATGTCTGGAAAGCATTGAAAGCCGGTGCACTGTATGAAGGTGCGTATCCAATGGCTACGGCAATCGGCAGACCGTTACTTGCTAAAATGCTTGTAAATGTTGCCGAACAGGAAAATATCGATGCTATTGCTCACGGTTGCACCGGTAAAGGGAATGATCAAGTTCGTTTTGAAGTTGGAATCCAAACATTGGCTCCGGATATAGAAGTTATTGCTCCTCTGAGATTATGGGAATTTAAAAGTAGAGAAGAAGAAATATATTATGCCGAATCTCATAATATTCCGGTTAAAGCAACGAAAGATTCCCCTTATTCTATTGATGAAAATTTGTGGGGAATTTCAATCGAATGCGGTGTTTTGGAAGATCCTGAAACAGCTCCGCCCGAAGATGCTTATCAAATAACCACAGATCCTAAAAATGCACCTGATGTTCCGGCAATTATCAACATTGGATTTCAAAAAGGTATTCCGGTTACATTAAATGGGATTGAGTTGAACCCTGTCAAATTAGTTAGTCAACTCAATGACTTGGGAGCGATTCACGGAATAGGAAGTTTGGATTTGATTGAAAAC
>CBFDUR010000083.1:0-7206 GCA_965613005.1 uncultured Ignavibacteriales bacterium | reverse complement strand
TAAAATTAATTCATCATCTTTGTTAGACTCCCCATAGTCCATTTCGGGAATTCTCAACGGTTTTCCCTTGTGTGATAGAACTTTTAGCGACTGGATTGCTCCTAAACGATGGAATAACTCCTACTTGTAAAGCGTTATCAATTATATGCTCTATTTTTGGTAGGTTAGTATTATGTTTTTGAGCAATATTTGAAATTGTATTACCCTTATAATATTCAAGAAGAATTTTTGCTTTTTCTCTTCCGGAAAGGTTTAATACTCGAGAATGGATGATGGTTTGTACTTCTTCAAGTTCTTCTTTGGTAAGCTTTAATTTTGCTCGACTGTTAATAAACCGCATGTTGAATTCCTCTTATAATTTTTATGAAAATCAGAGTTCAATGTAAGAATAATAAGATTACATGTCAATCAAATGTTATTTTGTAAATACAACAGATTGCTTTTTCTTCGCAATCTCCTCATCGCAATGACGGGAATCTGAAATTTTGCAATATTAGCTTCTCGAAGTCTCTATAAATCTTCGATATTTTAGCCTGCTCTAAGAGGAGTTTTTCGATCCAATGCCGTAAAGCTTTTTTTTGAATCATTATATTTAGTTTTAATTATCTCTGCAGCAATACTAACGGCAATTTCTTCGGGTGTTTCGGCATAAATTTCTATCCCAATCGGCGCAGAAATTTTATCGAATAATTTTGGATCAAATTCCTCTTGCGTCAAACTGTTGAATATTTTTTTAATCTTAACTTTACTTCCCATTAAACCGATATATCCGACATTCTTTTTTATTATCGATTTAAGTGCAATTATATCGGTATTCATCTCCGATGTTAAAATTACAACATAAGAGCGGTTTCCCTCTTCAATAAATTCCCCAACCTTCTCATAAGGGATATTGAATATTTTATTAGAATAAATATTTTGTTTTACTGTAAAAACATCTTTTCTTGGATCAAATGTAAAAATACGAAAATCGAGAGTTGACATTGCATGTGCAACTGCAAGTCCAACATGACCGCCGCCAATTATATAAATTGTATCAGGCATCCCATAACTTTCGCAATATTCCCAATCATTTTCAGTATTATAATTAAAATTAATCGAACGTTTATCATATACCTCAGATGCATATTTCAATCCAAGAGGCGTAATACATAAAGTTGCTTTCTCTCCTTTATTGAAACCGTCAATTATTTTTTTAACAATTGTTAAATCGGATTTCGCCAAATTAATAATAATTATTGTTTGATTGCCGCCGCAAATTAATCCCGATGTTTCGAACGATGAATTTGGATTATGATATAATTTTTTTATTATAATTTTTTTGTTTCCTATAATTAAATCAGGTGCCTTTTTAATTAAGTTGCGCTCCATAATTCCACCGCCTATGGTACCGTAACACTTGGTATTTTCGGTAACAGCCATTTTAAAACCGGCACGACCGGGCGATGATCTATTAGAAGCAGCAACAATCATTAAGGATATTCTTTTGCCTGTTTGTAGTTCCGAAGCGATAAATTTCCAAAGTTTAAATTCTCTCATATTATAAATTTATTTTAGTCTATGGAATATAGTGATGTTAATACTTTTTCCGGTGTTAACGGGGCTGATATTTTAAAATTTAATGGTACAGAAAAATATTTAATAGTATGAAATATCGCAAAAAGTGATTCTCCCTTTACATGTTTAATTATATCTTGGTTTTTCATACTAATTCCTCAATGTTGAATTTTCCGGGAAACAAAACAAGAAAATGTGATTTAATTAATTGATTTAACAAAAACCTTTTATAATCGGCACTCCCCCGGACATCGCTAATAGGAGAAATTTCTTCTTGAGCAATTTTAAGTGCTTTATCTATATTTGCAGTATTAAGTTCTTTACTTAATAAATATTTAGATGTTCTATTTAAATAAAGAGGAATTGGTGCTATTCCACCCGCTGAAATATGGATATCGCAAATTATTCCTTCTAAAACGCTTATGCCTATTGCCGTATTTACACTTGCAATATCAAGGTGTGTCCGCTTTGAAACTTTTTCGAAGTTAAAATTAAAATGTTCATCCGGCACGTCGAACCTTATTTGCTCGATAATTTCATTAGCCTTTTTGTCTATTGTTTTGTATCCTTTATAAAAATCTTTGAGATAAATTTCTCTTTTTGAGTTCCCGTTATTTAAAATAACTGTAGAATTTAGTGATAAAAGAAATACGGTCATATCTCCTATTGGCGAAGCATTAACAATATTTCCGGCTATTGTTGCACTATTGCGGATTTGCTGAGAAGCAACAAGGTTCAAATAACTTTCAATATTATTAAAATATTTTTGCATTATTTCCGATTTCTTGATCATTTCGAAAGTTGCGGCAGCACCGATAATGATTTTACCTTCTTTTTCTTCAATGTATTTTGATTCTTGCTCACTTATAAAAATTGTTTCTTCATTTAATAATTCATCCGGTTTTTGAACGAACAAATCGGTTCCACCGTTTATTAAAATCTTTTCACCGTCCACAATTTGTTTTTTCGATTCGGGCCGGTGTGCGATTAATTTCAATCTATTGAGAATAGTTGAAAAATATTTAGGGATGATGTTATTATCGATAAGAGATTTTAAATGATTGTTCTCACCGTTTAAATTAAAAGATTGGATATCAATTGATTTTTTTACGGCTCTTTTAATTGATGTGTAGCCTGTACATCTGCAAATATTTCCACCAAGAGCGTTAACAGCTTCATTAAAAGAAAAGCTATTATGATTAAGGAAATATCCTGTTAAAGAAACGATAAAGCCGGGTGTGCAAAATCCACATTGAGAAGCACCTTCATCAACAAATTCTTTTTGCGGCATTGTAAGTTCGTTTTGATTTAATCCTTCAATTGTAACAATATGTTTACCTTCGGTATTTCCCATAGCGTATAAACACGAAGTAACTGTCAAATATATAATTTTACCGTTATCCAAACGTCCAACCAAAACAGTACAAGCTCCGCAATCGCCCTCTTTACAGCCTTCTTTTGTACCTGTTAAATGAAGTTCTTTCCTTAAAAAATCGAGCAATACAACATTAGGATTAACTTTTACCGTAAGTTCCGTATCATTAATTATAAACGAAATTTTCTTTTCCATTTGTTTTGACCTTCTATACAATAAATTTTGTTTTCCATCTCTATGATTTTAAAACAATAAAAAAATCATAAAAATAATGTTAAAATTCAAGTGAAAGATAATAAATTAACTAACCAAATAATTTCAATTCTATTTGAAATATTTGTAAATTATAAGTTTATAATTGATAAAATTACCTAGAAAGGTACCGGATACCGGTAGAATATTTATTTCAAAAAACCTGCTGATAATTTTCAAGAAATTGTCATTGGGTTATATTTAAATTTCTTTTCAGCTTATTTCTAAAACATAGAGGCATTTATGAAAATCAGAAAATTTTCCGAAGATATTTTAAGTGATACGGCAAAATTATGCCGTCTTAGTATGGAGCTTGATATAATGCCTGATTTCCTTCTAAGAGAAAAAACATTTGGAGAACAGGACTATGATCCCGAATTAACTTTAACCGCTTTTGAGGATGAATCACATGTACCTATCGCTTTTATACAGGGAGTAATAAAGGATCGGTTTGGCGAAAAAATTGGATATATAAAGCTTTTATGCGTTAATCCCAATTTCAGGCACTTGGGTACCGCCACATCATTATACAAAAACATAGAAGACCAAATGCGAAAAAAGGGCGTCGGTAAAATCAGAGTTTATGAATCCTATCCGAATTATTTTATGCCCGGCGTTGATCCTTTTTATACGGAAGCCGTTTGTTTTTTTGAAAAAAACGGATTTAAAAAATTCGGCGATACTTCCAATTTAACGGCAGATTTGTCTCTTGTAAATTTCGATACTCAAGAAGAAGAGAATAAATTGAAATTGCAGAATATTATTTGCCGAAGAGCCGAAAAAAAGGATTTTCCCGGTATTATGAAATGGATCGACGAAGATTTTAACGCTTGGATTAGCGAGGTTAATGAATCTTTTAATAATGATCCGGTTAGTCTTTTTATTGCGGAACAAAACGGTGTCATAGGCGCCTTTTCTGCTTTTGAGGTTAATAATAAGGGAACCGGCTGGTTTGGACCGATGGGTACGGCTAATTCGCTCAGAGGAAAAGGCATCGGCGGTATATTGTTTAAAAAATGTCTCGCTGATATGAAAAATATAGGATATTCCAAAGCAATTATTCCATGGGTCGGACCTATTCCGTTTTATATGAAATATGCAAATTCCAAGGTCTCCAGAATTTTTTGGCGATATGAAAAAACCTTAGATTGATTTAACAACCGGTCTATTATTCACTTAATTGAAAAATTTGTCGAACGACTCGGAATAATAATAATTTGAATTGATTATCTTTTATAAACGGTAACTAACAGAAAATTTGATGCAACCGTTAAAGAGGGAAAATTATTTTCCAGCTCTTTCATTTTGTACTTTCAAATATATCTCGATGCTTCCTCAAATAATAATCTATGAGTTTTCTCTAATAAAGATATTTCTTTAGTGAAAAATCTTTAATTTTTTGTTAATATTCATAATTCAGGAAAAAGGGAATAACCTTTTTAGAAATGTCTCATTTATTTTTTTTAAATTTTTTAACGATAAAGATAGTAATTTGTAACTAAATTTTTTAAAGACATCACTTTTCAAATCGAAAGTTCTATTATTATTATGGGAAAACGAAATAATTATTTAGATCTTGGAGAAAGAGGCAGATATAACCTTGCGAATAAATTAAATATGCTCACAGGCAAAGAATGGATTAAATTCACAAAATCTTGGTTCATTCATTTACCGCCGAGGAGAAGAAATGATGAGATTCTCCACCCGGCAAAATTTCCCGAAACTTTAGTTGAAGAATTCATCTCGTTTTTTACAAAAGAAAATCAATGGGTTTTCGATCCGTTTATGGGAACAGGTAGTACATTGATTGCGACAGGCAATTTAAATAGAAACGGAGTTGCCGTCGAGCTTTCAAAATATTATTTTGAAATCGCAAGAGACAGAATAAACAGAAAAAATTATCAAAATAAAATTGTGCCGTTGTGCGGAGATTCTTCTGAAATTGCAACTTTTTTAATGAATACCGGTTTAAATGATATTAAATTTGATTATACTATTACCTCGCCTCCATATTGGAATCAGTTGGAACGTAATTCACTCAGACAAAAAATCCGTAGCGATAAAGGATTATCTACCATTTATTCTTCCAGTAAAGATGATATCGGTAATATTAAAGATTATGATGAATTTTTAGAGAAACAAGCAAGAATTTTTGATTTGGTTTTTGATATTACTAAAGATAACGGTTATCTGACCGTGATTATAAATAACGTTTATTATAAGAGTAAACTTTTTCCGTTGGCTTTTGATACCGCTATTTCATTGACCAAAAGAGGAAAAAAAAGTTGGGTGTTGAAAGATGAAAAAATATGGTTGCAAAATGATAAACCTTTGGTTGCTTTAGGGATAAATAATGCTTGGGTTTCTAATAGACATCATCAGTACTGTTTGATATTTAGAAAAGAATTGTTTAAAAAGTAAAGTTGAATTTAATTTCCTTTTACTTGTGTAAAATTCCAAGAGGTGAAAGTAGAGTTTAAAATCAGCTTAAACAGGAATATTTCACATGATCTTAACAGTTTCAGAATTAACAAAACAAATTAAACGGACACTCGAAGGTAATTTTAATCAATTAACCGTTCAAGGTGAAATATCGGGATTTAAAGCACATGTTTCAGGTCATTGGTATTTTAATTTGAAAGATTCCAATTCGGTAATTTCGTGCACGATGTGGAAAGGATTAAACAATTATGTTTTCTTTACACCGCAAAACGGAATGAAGGTTACCGTAACAGGCAGAATAACGGTATATCCCCCGCGAGGTAGCTATCAACTTGATGTTAGATCGATGAAACCTGCCGGAATCGGTGAACTTCAAGCTGCATTCGAAAGACTCAAACAAGAATTAGCCCAAGAAGGTTTGTTTGATGAGGAATTTAAACAGCCGATACCAATATTTCCTAAAAAAATAGGAATTGTAACTGCGATTGACGGAGCTGCTTTCAGGGATATGATTAGCGTTGCCAAACGAAGATTTCCATTGGTAGAATTTATTATTGCACCAACAAAAGTTCAAGGTAGCGGCGCCGCTGAAGGAATCGTTGATAGTATCCGGCAATTAAACAAAAGGAAAGATGTTGATGTGATTATCGCCGGAAGAGGGGGAGGTTCAATAGAAGATTTATGGGCTTTTAATGAAGAGATTGTCGCACGGGCAATATTTAATTCCAAAATTCCGATTATTTCGGGAGTTGGGCATGAAGTGGATTTTACTATTGCCGATTTTACAGCGGATTTAAGAGCCCCTACTCCCTCTGCAGCTATGGAACTCGCAACTCCTAATCAAGATGATCTCTTTGTTTTTATCGATGATTTTTCTTATAAAGCTACAAAAAACATCTTGATGTTATGCGGAAGGTTGAAAGATAGTGTCAATGATATTTTATCTTCGTATGGTTTCCGAATTCCGCTTGATCAGGTAAGAAGAAAATCTCAACAACTGGATAACTTAATTTATATGTTACTTCAGAATATGGAACGGAAACAGCTCATAGTAAACAATAAACTTTCCTTACTGGTCGGAACTATTGAATCCCATGATATTAATAAAATACTTAAATTGGGATTTGCGCTTGTCGAACAAAATCAAAAATTAGTTAAAAGAGCCGGTATGTTTAATCCGAATGAAAAGACACTCTTAAAATTTTGGGATGACAATATAGAACTGAATTTAAAAAATAACTGATAAATTTAATTTTAAATCTTAAATTAAAGTAATAAATATTTATTATTTTTAATTTATAATACATATTGTAATATGGTTATTCTAATGAAAAGGAAATCTAAAATATATTTTAATTTTCCGGTTGGTAAGGACATTTTTCGCGAGGATGACATTTCTGAAATATTAACATTTCAGGAAGAACTCATACATAAATAGCTATTTAATATTGAAAATATACAAAACAAAAAAGTTTAATCATGCCGAAAAAAACAGCTAAAGAATCGTTTGAAAATAAATTAAAAAGACTTGAGAAGATTTCTTATTTACTTGAGAATGAAGAAACCGGTTTGGAAGAATC
>CBFDUR010000082.1:0-7214 GCA_965613005.1 uncultured Ignavibacteriales bacterium | reverse complement strand
TTGGGAAGGGTGAGTTACTTCGAGAGGGCAAAGATGTAGCTTTTCTAGCTATCGGTTCAATGGTTAATTATGCGTTAATAGCCGCTGATAAACTGGATTCCGAAGGTATTAACACTGAAGTCATTAACATGAGATTTGCTAAACCTTTGGATATGGATATTATTGATGAGGTTGCAAAACGCTATAATAAAATTGTTACTCTGGAAGAAAATACGCTTTACGGCGGTTTTGGAAGCGGAATTTTAGAATATCTAGCGGAGAAAGAATACAAAAATGATGTTCTGAGAATTGGATTACCCGATAATTTTGTAGAACATGGAACTCAAGGCGAACTACACCGTCTCTTGGGTATTGATCCGGACGGTATCGCGGAGAAGACCAAATTATTCTGCGAAAATAAGTTTATTCATCATGAGGTTATCAATTAATGACTAAAACAAAAGTTGCAGTAATCGGGCTTGGAGGTATGGCACAATTAGTTCATTTGCCCAATTTGTCTAAAAATAATGATGCCGTTATTTCCGCTGTAGCAGAGATAAACAAGAACAGGTTGGAAACAATAGCAAACAAATTCAACATTAAAGAAAAATATAAAGATTATAATGTAATGCTTGCAAAATGTGATATTGATGCGGTAATTATAACAACGCCTACCAACGCTCATAAAAATATTGCAATTGATTGCCTGAAAGCACAAAAGGACATCCTTATCGAAAAACCACTTGCTCTGAGTCATTCGGAAACAAAACAAATTATTAATGCAGCTAATAAGTATAAAAGAAAAGTAATGGTTGGGATGAACCTTCGGTTTAGACCGGATGCAATGTTGTTAAGAAGTTTGATTAGTTCAAATGAAATCGGTGAACCGTTTTATGTAAAATGCGGATGGATAAGAAGGCAAAGCAGCACTGAACTATGGTTTACAAAAAAAGAAATGGCCGGCGGCGGTGTTACAATCGACCTCGGTATATTGATTCTCGATCTTGCACTTTGGCTGTTGAACTACCCGCAGGTCGATTCAGTTACAACTCAAAATTTTTATCATAATACAAAAACCGTCGAAGATTCTTCGGTTAGTTTTATCAGATGTAAAAACTCTTCCTTGATAAATATTGAAACCAGTTGGTCGCTTCCGTCCGAAAGAGACTCTTTTTACCTTAATCTTTATGGGACAAAAGGAAGCGCTTCGTTGAATCCTTTTCGAGTATCAAAAAAAATTCATGAACAGTATGTCGATTTAACTCCCTCCAGGTCTACTACATATTCAAACGCTTTTAAGAAATCCTACACTAATGAAATAAAAAGCTTTCTCGGCGCGGTTCAGGGTTTAAATCCGGTTTTTTCACCGGCAGATGAGGCTCTTTCCAGAATGAAAATAATTGAAACTATGTATAAATCGGCTTCTAATAAAACCGAAATTAAAATTAAGTGAATAATATGACGGCAAAAATACTTTTAGTTGACGATGAACCGGATATTGTAGAATTTTTATTATACAATCTTAAACAAGAAGGTTTTGACGTTATAACTGCGTTTGACGGCAATGAAGCGCTCAGCAAAATTTCTGAAAATCCGGACCTTATAATTCTAGATATAATGATGCCTAAATTAGATGGATACGAAGTCCTCAAGAAAATTAAAGAGCAAACAAATTTTAATGATATACCGGTTATATTTTTAACGGCTAGGGGTAATGAAGCCGAAGAGATAAAAGGATTGGAATTGGGCGCCGATGATTTTATACAAAAGCCCATATCTCCTAAAAAATTAATCGCAAGAGTAAAATCCAACCTAAGAAAAGGAGAGAAAACCGGAGAGGGAAAAAATGAATCTTCTAAATTAATTATCGGCCCTGTTTTAATAGATAAAGAGCAGTATATCGTTGAGGTGAACGGAGAACGGAAGATATTACCTAAAAAGGAATTTGAGCTATTGTATTATTTTGCTTCAAATCCCGGTAAAGTTTTAACAAGAGATATTCTGCTTAAAGATATCTGGGGCACAGATGTTTTCGTTGTCGACCGAACTATTGATGTACATATTAGGAAAATTAGAGAAAAACTCGGTAAATTCTCCAATTTAATTGAAACCGTTAAAGGAGTTGGATATAAATTCAAAAACATTGATTAAAATAAAACTAAATATTATATCATCCCGTATTTATTTAAAAGAATTATTATTCTTTAATGCGTTTATTATTTTAATTTTTTATTTTTTAGTCCACTTCTCCTTAATTTTCTTTCTTTTGACCTTACTTCTAATAGTAATGAATATTCTTCTTCTTGATCTTATCGGCAAAAAAAGAAATAAGGAATTAAATGAAATAAAAACGATTATAAATAATATAAGGAATAATAAGTATTCATCTTCGGGTGAAATCTTATTGAGTAAAAACCTCAATAGCTTACAAGATGATATCAAACTAATGTTTGAAAAAACTAATAACGATATCGAATATTTAAAGAAACTGCAAAAAATGAGAACACAATTTATAGCTAATGTATCTCATGAACTCAGAACACCGATTTTTGCAATCCAAGGTTATATCGAAACTTTATTCAACGGAGCAATAAATGATCCCTCCGTAAATAAATATTTTTTGGAAAAAGCCAATCAACATACTCTCAATCTTAATAACCTGTTGAATGATTTAATCGATATTTCCAGGATTGAATCGGGTGAAATGAGAATGAGCTTTAGATATTTTAATATAAATGAGTACTTAAAAAAAATAGTCGATGACTTTATACCTATTGCAAAAGGAAAAAACATCGATTTGATCTATTATCCGATCCGGGAATATTTACAATTATTTGGCGACAAAAGTAAATTAAGTCAGGTAATGATTAATTTGATCCAAAATGCAATAAAATATACCGAAAGAGGGAAAGTAGAAGTATTAGTTGAAGAAGAAGATAAAACAGCCAAAATTATTGTAAGGGATACAGGGCTGGGGATTTCTGAAGAGGATATTCAAAGAATTTTCGAGAGATTCTATAGGGTTGATAAAGCAAGATCACGCTCGGTTGGCGGTACAGGCCTTGGACTAGCCATTGTTAAACATATTGTAGAAGCGCACGGTTCAAAGGTAGAAGTGAAAAGTGTGTTGAATGCAGGAACGGAATTTTCATTCAGGTTGAAAAAGTAATATTTTCCCAATTAATTTAATTACCATGACTTAATAAAAAAGTTTCATAGTTTCGATTTACATTTGAGAACATTTGAATTTTTTATTTCTAATCATTGACTTGCGATTGGTAATTCCTTAATTTTAAACTTTGAATTTAGAAAAAAGAGGTTAATATGTTTGCGGTTGTTGATATTTTAGGACAGCAATTTAAGGTTGCTGAGAATGAAACTCATTATGTCCCGAAATTAAATGAAAATAAAGAAACGATCACATTCGATAAAGTTTTATTGCATAGCGATGAAAACGGGATTAAGATTGGTAACCCCTATGTTGAGGGTGTGAAGGTGGAAGCAAAAATATTGGGAGATGTAAAGGATGAAAAGATTGTTGTTTTTAAAAAGAAAAGAAGAACAGGCTACGAGAAAAAAAACGGTCACAGACAACAATTAACAAAAATTGAAATTACTAAAATAAGTAGGTTGGAAGAGGAGATTAAAGATGGCTCATAAAAAAGGTCAAGGTTCATCCAGGAACGGAAGAGATAGTAATTCAAAACGACTTGGCGTGAAGAAGTTTGGAGGTGAAAGGGTTCTCTCAGGCAATATTCTTATAAGACAAAGAGGAACAAAATTTCATCCGGGAGCTAATGTTAAAAAAGGTGGGGATGATACTTTATTTGCTGTTGCTAACGGTATTGTTAAATTTGAAACCAAAAGAGGCAATAGAAAATACGTTAACGTCATTCCTTCTTAATTCTACAACACAACTTAGTCTTTTTACCATTCTGAGTGTTCGGAAGATGTGAAAATCGAGAATTAAAAAATAAAGTTTTCCTTCCCCATTTTTTAGAATAGCTATCTTGTGTTGTAAGGTAAATATCCAAAATAGTTTTATTATCAAAGTAATTTATATTGTCATTCTTAGAAGCAGTGTGGTGAAGAATTTCTGATTTTGCTTAAAAAGGAAACTCTTTACTTTCCACGTGAGGTGAACAGGCAGTTTAGAGTGACAATTTCTTGTATTTTGTACAACTTTTTTTATTTATAATGAAACATATTTATTAATTTCTCAACCATCCTGTGAAATGCAATCGAAGTATAAATTTTGAACTAATTCTGTTTGTATTTTTAATACCTTAGTACTCATGTAATTTATGAATTTACTCTGCACCGGAATTTCCCACTGTAACTTGAACGGAAGACCATTCATTAATTATTTATTAAATCTTTAGAAAGCATAGTGTCCTTAATCATTTTATGATTATTTTAGTATAATATAATTTTATGAGGTGTTTTATGATTGAACCGAAAGAATTTTACAGGAAACTGGATTCATTACTTAATAAGATAGGACATGAGAAGACAGGGAATGATTATCTATTTACTATAACAAAGGAAATTGAAAATACGTTCGGTACAGACCTCCATTTGGCTTATGGACGTATTTTTGAAAAATCCGATGATGAATTTTTTTTAATTTCACCAAATTCAAATGGCGAGCGATCGGAGAGTGTTCCTAAAATCTCGTTAGGTTCCGATACTGTACAATCTATCTTAAAATCGAAAACATACATTTTTGATAATCCGGTAACAGGAATAGAATTATTAAAAGGCCTCAAAAACGAATATTCCGTACCGGTAGCTATTACGGTACATAATCAAGATTACCGTTGGATAATTGTTTTTGATCTTAAAAGCGGATGGGTACGTGAAGAAATTGAGTTGTGTTTAAATGCGGTACGTACTTCTTTAAATTATCGTTTATTCTCGGAATCTATTAAAAGTGAATTGGAGCAAGCTGCTCAAATTCAGAAAAGTTTATTACCCACACAAGCGCCTGAAATCCCTAATTTTCAAATTGCCGGGTGCTCCAAGCCGGCGGAATTGGTCGGGGGAGACTTATTTGATTATTACAGATTTGGTCCAAATGAATTCGGTGTTTGTATCGGTGATGCCAGCGGACATGGTATTCCGGCTGCTCTTATGGCTCGAGATGCCGTAGTTGGATTGAGAATGGGCCTTGAACGAAATATGAAAATGGTTTACACTTTCAAAAAATTAAACTCTGTTCTTTATCGAAATGTCTACTCTACTCGTTTTATTTCTCTTTTTTATGCAGAAATTGAGCAAAAGGGAAATTTGTTTTATATCAATGCCGGGCATCCTTCACCTATTCTAGTTAAGGATGAAGGAATATCTAGATTAGAATCTACCGGTCTTCTATTAGGCGCATTACCTGAAATTGAACCTCAACGCTCCTTTACTTATTTAAGTCCGGATAGTGTCCTTGTTCTATTCACCGACTATATTTTTGAAAGAGAAAATAATGAGGGGAAAGAGTTCGGATTAAAAAAATTGGAAAACCTAATTTTACAAAATAAAGATATGAATGCAGATGAAATATTAAACATAATTTTTAGGTCTGTTGATGAATTCGGTGATAATAAAGCTTGGAAAGACGATGCTACCGTGATTGTAATAAAAAGAATAAATTGACCGATGGCTATTAAATATTTATTCAATCAAAGAAAAAAAATCCGACTTAAATTGGGGGTTTTTAATCAATACATACCTGTTTCGAATTTCCTCATGCTTTTAAAATTCCATTTCACATTGAACTATCTCAACTTATATCTGAGAAATTTCATTATTACTACTAGTGATAAAGTTATATAATCGACAGGGAATTTTGTAAAGTAAATCCCTGTCGATTAGCAGAATCAATAATTATGACAAAGCTAAAAGCCTAATTTTTCCATATTGGCAATAAGATTTTTAACTGCAGAAATCGATTTATCGAATGCGGCTTGCTCTTCTTCATCCAGACTAAATTCAATAATCTTCTCAACACCGTTTGCGCCTAATACGACAGGAACGCCAACGTAATAACCATTAACATCAAATTCACCTTCCAGCAATGCACACACCGGAAGTAAGCGTTTCTGATCTTTAAGGCAAAAGATTCCTCTTTAATAAAGATAAAGATTTCATCTAAACTGCAGGGTATCAAGTCTTTAACTTCTTTTACCTTTTCCTTATTTTTGTATTTTCTTTCAAGCAACTCAAGTACAGGTATCCCATTAACATTAGCATGGCGAATAATAGGAATCATAGTATCACCGTGTCCGCCCAGAACCATTGCATTAACATCTTTAACGGAAACGCCTAGCTCCCATGCAATAAATGTTGAAAAACGAGAAGAGTCCAATATGCCTGCTTGTCCCATTACCCTGTTTGATGGAAAACCTGTAACATTTTTAAATAAAGTTACCATAGCATCCAAAGGATTAGAAATAATAATTACGATTGCATCAGGTACATTGTCACGTACACCTTCAGCAACCGCCTTTATAATTTTCGCATTGGTAGTTAGCAAATCATCTCTGCTCATCCCCGGTTTACGAGGTAAACCTGCGGTTACAATTATAAGATCGGAACCGGCAATGTCTTTATAACTATTTGTACCGGTAACTTTCACATCAAATCCCTCAATTCTTGCCGCTTCGGCAATGTCCAACGTTTTTCCTTGAGGCATATCCTCAACAATATCAAACATCACAACATCGCCTAGCTCTCTCTTAGCAATTAATTGCGCCAACACGCCGCCTATTTGTCCTCCGCCTATTAAAGCAATTTTTTTTCTAGCCATAATATTTTCTCCTAAAAAATTTTATCTAAAAATGGAATAAAAAAATTCTCCCCTATTATTTATGTATAACACTCTAAAAATAAAGATGTCTTTTTCAATTTGCAAAAGTATTGTGTTATAAACGACAAAAAAGGCAGTTATTCCGAAAAGAAAGCACGAATACAAAATCCGACAACTACGAAGGAGTTGAAGTTTTAATAACTCCGTACGAAGTGCGGAAAAAAAACACCCAAAACACACACCAACTACGAAGGAGTTGAAATAAAAACTTTCAATGTTGTGAAAATATTTACTTGAACTGCGTTGCAGTTCTTGTCTTTTCCTTTATCCAGGTCTCTATGGATTTCATCCATAGTTATTAAACTTGGACTATATCCGTAGTCCTAACCTGGACAAGCCGGAACCAAAAAGGGATTTATATTGAAAAATTAACAGT
>CBFDUR010000081.1:0-7242 GCA_965613005.1 uncultured Ignavibacteriales bacterium | reverse complement strand
CATAAATTGTTTGATGAAACATAAAAATATTAAATGCATTGCTAATTGGTATTGGATTTAAGTCTTTTACTTTTTGCTTTGCACTTAGATCAGAAACATTACTTAATCCGAATATTGCTATTTTTTCATCTTCTTTTTGTACTATTGTATAAGCTTCACTAGTATCAACAAGAAGTCCTGCTAATGAAAGTAATTTAACAGCATTTTGTGTATTTTGAGAAGTTATTTCATGATTTCCAGGTATTGCAATTATTGGAATATTTGTAAATGCTTTTGCTCCTTTTACTTCTATTATTTTTGAGCTCCAAATAAATTTACTGCTTCTGCAATAACATCAGGTCTTGGATAATGAACATCAAAAACATCTCCTGGAACTAAAAGCATATCAGAAAGTTCATAAGCCATATCTAATGCTTGCTTTGCTTGATTAAATGCATCTTCTCTAAATAAATCATAACCTAAATGCAAATCAGATACAATAGCAATTTTCATCCTGTCACTTGTTTTTTTAATTAAAATTATAATATACAATAAAAATTTACTAAGATTTATTTATTTTATTTAGTATATAAAATAATTATATTTTTATATTATAGAGGGAGTGGCTTTCGATTTTCGAGTTTTATAAAACTCCCAAAATAACCTCTTAAAAAAGAGATGGCTTCAAATAATAATCGGGAAACTACTTTAAAGCTAGTATACAATCTAAAATTTCTTTTATCTGAAAAACAAAGGAGCTTAATTTGGCAATAATTGCAATAGATTTAATGAGCAATTGCGTCACGAGTGCTGCACTGAGTAAATCGGGTAAAGTTTTATTCAGGGAAACAGCAAGCTTAGAAAATTTGGAAGGTTCAAATGTCAGCTTACTCTTTCAAAATCAGATAAAAAAGATTTTTGATTTATTCGAACACAAACCATTAGAAATAAAATCCATTGGAATCGCAGTACCGGGCATCTTCTATTCAAAGACAGGTAATGTATGGGCTCCTAATATACCGGGTTGGAATAATTATCCTTTGCGAAAAGAATTGAATTATTTGTTTGTAGAAAAGAAAATCTTGGTAAAAATAGCAAGTAAACGTACCTGTGATATATTAGGTGAAAAATGGTTAGGCATCGCCAAAAAATCTAGAAATGCTATTTTCCTATCAATCGGCAGAGGGATTGGGGCAGGTGTGCTTATCGATGGAAGAATATTGCACGGTTTTAACGATGGCGTTGGAGCGGTTGGATGGCTGGCAATTAATCGTCAATTCAAGGAAATATACCGGGTCCGAGGATGTTTTGAAAATCTAGCTTCGGCTAAAGGGCTACTTAACACTACAAAAGAATATATATTAAAGAATAAAAATATTAAAGGATACTTTAAAAAATTAGATATTTACAGCATAACTACTAACGATATTTTCCAAGCATACAAGGAAAATGATCCGATAGCTAAAAAAGTACTTAAAGAAAGTATAGAATTATGGGGTATAGCTACTGCTAATTTAATAAGTCTTTTTAATCCGGAATTAATAATATTTGGAGGTTCATTATTTGGACCTGCCCTTCAATTTTTAGAGGATATAAAACTTGAAGCCTCAAAATGGGCTCAACCATTGTTTATGAACGAAGTAAAATTTGTTGCTTCTAAATTAGGCGCTAATGCAGGCTTATTTGGAGCCGGTCACTTTGCCATTAAAAAATTCTAAAATATATTAATAACTCTCCCTATGCAAGACGTTGATTTGGGCTGCTTATTATTCCGAATTTATTTTAAGGCTATAGTTTATAATAATTTATTATTAAAAGTCAACATTTTTTTTAAACTAAATTTTTTATTGACATTCCTACCGGCAATCTTATAAATTCCAGTTAAGTTATTATTAAAATTAAATCAGGTGTGTAGTATGTCGGTTATAGGAATTGATTTGGGCGGAACTAAATGTGCCGGAGCAATATTCATTAACAACGGGAAAATGATTCATAAAAAAATTGTTCCTTTGCAAAAGAGAAAAGGAATGGAAGTAGGATTATTAATACAAGATCATCTTAGAAATTTGTTAAACTTTGCAAATAATGAAAATGTTGGAATTGAATCAATTGGAATTTCAGTACCCGGTATTAGTTATTCAAAAACCGGAAAAGTTTGGGCACCAAATATTCCCGGATGGGATGAATACCCCCTTTTACACGAAATTCAATCGAATATTAAGTCAATAAAAATAAAAATTGACAGCGATAGAACTTGCTATATTCTTGGTGAAGCATGGCAAGGGGCGGCAAAGGGATGCAAGGATGCTATTTTCATTTCAGTTGGTACTGGAATAGGTGCCGGAATATTGGTTAACGGAGAAATTTTAAGAGGTTCAAACGATATAACCGGTGCAATAGGATGGTGGGGATTAGATAAACCTTATCAATCAGAATATAAAGAATGCGGATGTTTTGAATATCATGCCTCCGGTGAAGGACTTGTAAAAGTCGCTAATGAATTTTTATCACATGATCCATCTTATAATGGAATCCTTCGGGGAAAAACTTCAGATGCTATTAATACGCGTGATATATTTAATGCTTATAATCAGAAAGATCCATTGGCGGTGAAAATCATGAAAGAAGCTGTTGAATATTGGGGTATGACCGTTGCAAATCTCGTAAGTTTATTTAATCCTGAAAAAATAATATTCGGTGGAGGAGTTTTTGGTCCGGCTGTAAATTTTTTAGATGAAATAATGAAAGAAGCCAAAAAGTGGGCTCAACCAATAAGTATAAATCATGTCAAACTAGTTGGGTCGATGTGCGGCAGTGATGCAGGGTTGATTGGTGCCGGTTATTTGGCATTAAGGAATCTTTAATCTAATAAATATCATAATAAATAAAATGAGCTCTGTTATTATAACTATAAAAGAATAATAAATGTACAAAAAAGGTTTGGTTTTCAGTGCTGCTTGTTTGGGAATGCTTATTTTTGGAATCGTTTTGATTTCTATCGGCTCAATTTTGCCGGCTCTTACTTCAAAATTTTCATTAAATGAAATCTCAACCGGGACACTGGCTTCTTTGTTACCTTTCGGAATATTAATCGGCTCAATCATATTTGGACCGATAGTGGATAAATATGGATATAAAAATTTATTAATTATTTGTTCATTTTTAGTATTCATCGGATTGGAAGGAATTGCACTTTCGAATACTTTTTATCTATTGCAAATTTCTATTTTTTTAATAGGATTTGGTGGAGGAATATTAAATGGCGTGACTAATGCTTTGGTGTCTGATATCAGTACCGGTAGTAAAGGAGCTAATTTAAGTTTGCTTGGGGTCTTTTTTGGTATAGGAGCTTTAGGGATGCCGATTGTTCTGGGATTGTTATTAAAATACTTTTCACAAGAAAATATAATTGCCGGAATCGGTATTTTAATATTTATACCGATTTTATTTTTCATTAGTATCAAATTTCCTACTCCTAAATTACCCCAAGGTATTGCACTGAAAGAAAGAACAAAATTACTCAGAGAACCTTTATTAATTCTATTTGGTTTTGTTCTCTTTTTTGAAAGTGGGATGGAGGGGCTTGTTAATAATTGGACAACAACTTATCTTCAAAAGGAAATGATGGTAAATACTGAAAATGCATTGTTTGCACTTTCATATTTTGTAATAGCTATGACGGTTACACGTCTTGTATTAGGAAAACTATTGAAACAAGTTCGCGCATATATTGTTTTATTTAGCTGTTTGGGAATTGCGCTAACCGGAACTTTTGTAATGATGTTTACTTCATCTTACACAATAGCTATCATTGGACTAGTATTGTTGGGGATAGGTTTTGCTGCCGGTTTCCCAGTTGTACTTGGTTATGTAGGAGAAGTTTATTCAAAGATATCCGGAACGGCATTTAGTTTTGTATTAGTAATTGCATTAATTGGTAATATGGCAATTAATTATTTAATGGGAATCGTTGCTCATTCTTTTGGACTCCAACAGTTCACGGTTCTATTGCTCGTGAGTATAATATTAATGTCTTTATTGGTATGGAGAACCTTAAAAAAGAATCCAAATATAATAAATATCTAATCAATCGATAGTAGGAGAAATTATGTTAGCAAAACAATGGTTAAATAATGCTAGAAAAGTTATAGATGAAATAGAACAAACTCAAATGGAGAATATTGAACGTGCAGCTTTAGTAATGGCCGATACAATTGAAAAAGGTCGATGGGTTCATACTTTCGGTTGCGGTCACGCTACTCTTCCGATAGAAGAAATGTACCCAAGAATAGGCGGCTTTGTAGGTTTTCACCCAATCGTTGAACTACCTTTAACTTTTTTTACAAATATTACCGGACAAATGGGAGTTCATCAATTTGTATTCCTTGAGCGGGTAGAAGGTTATGGTATAGAAATAATGAAGGGATATAATTTCGATCCAAACGATTGTATGTGGATATTCTCTCACTCAGGGATAAATAGTGTAAATATCGATATTGCTATAGAATCAAAGAAACGCGGTATGAAAGTTATTGTTTTCGGCGCCGCAAAAGCTGCAGAAGGAAAAAAGACGCGACATTCCTCAGGTAAAACAATTTTTGAATTGGCGGATATAGTAGTTGATACTTGTGCACCGTTAGAAGATGCCTCAGTTAATTTGAACAACCATGTTGACAAAATAGGACCTGTCTCCACTATGGCATTTGTAACTGCAGTATGGATGACAATTACTACGGTTGCTGAATTTCTTGTTTCACGAGGGGTGAAACTATATATTCATCCGTCACACAACGTGCCTGGAGACAGCACTGCAAAAGATCGCCTGGATGAAGCTTTATCGGAATACAAAAAACGAATCGCCGGTGTATGAGCATTACCATCATGATTTGAATAAAAGATGTCTTAAGTTCGACTTATATTAAGCATTTTTACTATGTTTAACCTGATTTTATTCGTAGAATAAGCGTAGCTCCGAGTTATCATGTATTAATGGAATTATAACATTTTATTTCTAAGATAATTTAGATTAATGGGGTAGAATGGAATAATTTTAGGGGGTTGGATAGAACAACTTCCCACCCCCTAAAATTATTTAATCTAATGAATCTTCTCCTAATATTTGCATCAAAAAGAAGTTCCAAAACCTAAAATCCATTCCGGATGAAGATATTTATCAAAAGCATATTCTATTCTTAGCGTATTATAAGGAAGGAGCAATAAAGTTAATCCCGTACCATAACCGGTATTAAAATCATTAATTGTCAACGCTTTACCATTTAGCTGAGTCGTACCGGTATCAGTAAATAATTCTAAATACAGAGCAATTCTATATGTCAATAATTCTTTTGGTATTATTGGAATGAAATTTAGGCTTACGTTTAGGCCCCGGATGAGTGGATAATCCATTTCAAGGGAAGCAATGTAAAGATTGTTTCCCTCTTGTTCATTATTAAAATAACCTCTAATCCTTTCATTATAACCTAAAAAAGAAAAATCGTAATAAGGGACTAATTTACCGAAAGTCTGACGTGTGGCTAATCTCCATTTCAAACTAATTTTGTCCGATAATTGAATATATTGTCTATAATCAAATTTCAAAACATCATAGTTTATATTATTTATTCCAAATCCTTTTGCTTCATAATTGAAAGATAAAAACAACCCGTTGCGTGGAAATTGGACAAGGTCTCGGGAGTCATAAGAATAACTAATTCCAAGAGAGATGCTCCTATCAATTCGTTGATCCGATGCAGATAATCCTGGAATGTATTTGGGATTTCCGACATAATTAAAACCTAAATTTAGAGCTAGCCTGTTATAGAGTCCAAATCTTTTTCCGATCTGTATAAAACCTAGAATGAATTTTTCACTGAAATCATTACCATACAAAATTTTAGCTAAAGCGCTCCTATTCGGCGAAGTAGTATAAGAAGCTCCCATCGAAAAGAATATGTTATCTTTCCAGTTCAAATAAGGAGTTGAATAACGAATTAAATATCTATGATCATATCCGGTAGCAAAACGAGCTAATAAAGTTTCATTTCTTCCTCTAAAATTTTTTATTAATAGATCTATTCCATAAGATATTTTATTCCAATCTCGATATTTTATCTCTATAAACGGTAATGGATAGATATACCAGCTTTCTTCTACATAAATAATTAAATAATTAATTTTATTTATTCTTTCGGGAAACACTCTTACATGAGTAAATATACCCAAACTATAAATCCTATTACGGTTATATGCAGCTATTTGGGGTGTGATTTCATCTCCGATTCCTACTGTTAATTCGCGAGTGATTATTCTCTTATCGGTTATTTTATTGCCCAATACTTTAATCGAATCGATAATAATAGAATAATTACCCTTATACTTTAATGAGTCCTGCCCGTTGGAATAAGCTTTTAGGGAAATTGTTGCAAATAGAATAAGAAAAATTAAATTTTTTAACATTAGCAAATGACAACATGTTCGAATGAGGGAATATAAGGTTCAATATGATAAATTTGTTTTAAAATGATCATTCTCATGAAACTTGTTCTTACCTTAATGAGGACTAAAGTTTTAACATTCTTCAATAATTAATTTACTTTCATTTTTGTAAAAATAATATTTTAAAATGAGCATTTTCAAAATGATAAATTAAAGTGGTTAACATACAAATTGAATTTGAATAATAATTGGAATTTTTTCTTTATTATTGCACCGATCGGTGATTATTGATAAAAAATCTATTTATACTTCGATTGTATCCACAATATAATCAGAAATTGGATTACAACTACAAATTAAATTTCTATCACCATAAGCATTATTTACCCTTCCAACGCTTGGCCAGAATTTATTATACTTGGTCCATTCGGTAGGGTATGCTGCTTTCTCTCTGGAATAAGAATGGTCCCACTTATCTGAAACAACTGATTTAATCGTATGAGGGGCATTCTTTAAAACATTATCTTTATTATCTGCAATACCTTTTTCTATCTCAATTATTTCCTTTTTAATAGAAAGCATCGCATCACAGAAACGGTCTAATTCAGTTTTAGATTCACTTTCAGTAGGCTCAACCATTAAAGTACCTGCAACAGGAAATGAAACTGTTGGGGCATGATACCCATAGTCCATTAATCTTTTTGCAATATCTTCAACATCTATCTGAACGGAAGTTTTAAATTCGCGCATATCAAAAATCAATTCATGTCCAACTCTTCCATGTTGACCGGTATACAGAACTTTAAAATCATTTTGAAGCCGAGCTTT
>CBFDUR010000080.1:0-7273 GCA_965613005.1 uncultured Ignavibacteriales bacterium | reverse complement strand
GAACTATCTTTTCACCAGGATGATTTTTTAAAATTGATTTTGCAAGCAAACCGACGATATAATATCCTTCAATAAAATTTCCTTTTTCATCGAAAAAGAAACAACGATCATAATCGCCATCCCACGCTACACCTAAATCAGCCTTGTTAGATAGAACTGCGTCGCTGGTAACCTGTCTATTCGTCGTTAATAACGGATTCGGAATACCATTGGGGAAATTTGGGTCCGGTTCATTAAACAATTTTATCATCTTAATCGGAAGTTTATTTTCCAAAGCATCTAAGACCAAACCGGCACAGCCGTTTCCCGAATTTACCAATACATTAAACGGTTTAATTTTATGGGGATCATAAAATTTTTGTAAATGATTGATGAAGTCCGGCATAATTTCTCTTTTTTCAATACTTCCTTTAATGTTACTCTCTGGGGCTAGTTTATCTTCGAGAATTATTCTCTCAACGTCTTTTAATCCTGAATTATAACCTACCGGTACAGAGTCTTTTTTTACAAACTTTATCCCGTTATATTCAGCAGGGTTATGACTGGCAGTTACCATAATACCGCCATCGGCGTTGAAAGCAGGTGTTGCAAAATATATCATTTCCGTTCCGCATAACCCAATATCAATAACATTTACGCCTGATGTTGTTAATCCGTTAGTCAACGCTTCAGAAATTTCTTCGGAAGATTTTCTTATATCGTGGCCTATAACCATTGTTTTTGCATCAATCAGTTGACTATAGGCTCTTCCAATTTTATATGCCAGCTCGGTATTTAATTCGTTAGGTACTTTTCCCCTTATATCGTAAGCTTTGAAACAATTTAATTTATCCATTAATTTTCACTCCAAAAGTTTTATTAAGATACAGTTGAAAAATTTATCGTAGATTTAATATTGTATTACTGTTAAACAAATTTTATTATAACTTTGAAACAATCAGATTTTAATATAATTCATTGGAATAATTAAATCAAAAATTAATCAAAGAGATTTATTTTTCAATAGATTTTTTTCCCTATACGGATTATGTTTAATTTTAAAAAATAAAGGGTGTATATTATCGCTACTAGAGATACTGTTAAATGGCATTTCGCTACATGCAACAATTCCAAGTGTCACGCAATTTTTTTGGTGGATCCGGAGGAAACGCCGGGGGAATTGGGTTTCATTTGCCCTGAATGCAGTAAAAAAACAACAATATCCCATATTGTTCAGTGTTCAAGTTGTAAAACAATTTTGAATTTTATACGTGCTGCGCCTAATGAAGAAAAGGTAGTTTTTACCGTGCCGAAGTGTTCGCATTGCGTAGGAACGATTGAGGATGAATGGGAGATTGAGCCTCTCTATCAACCGGATTCATATATTTAATATTCAAATTGAGCGATTGTCGATGTAAGCTTTATAAAACCATGTCGTTGCGAAGCTCTCCGGAGTCAGGCAATTTTTTATATGATTGTTACATAATTTGCGCTTCTCTCAATGATAATCAAGAATCGCTCAATTTGGATAATAGGAGTATAACTATGTACAAACTAGAATTCGGAAAACATCTACCGGTTTAATTTAACGGTTGATATTTTTTCTATTTGTAGTTTATTAAACCTATTGTTTGTACACATTCGCCGGCTTCTTCCATAAAATTCTTACAAAAAAAAATGACAAGCGGTTTTTCATAATGATAAATTGCTTGCTGCCTACGTAAAAAAATAATACTTTAATTTATTTATTTTAATATTATATAACAAATTATCTTAAAGAATAATGCTCTCAAATATCTTTGCGTTCATAATCATATCAAAAGAAACGTTTTCGTCCAAAATGAATATTCATCACAAAATAATATATTTTATCAACAATAGAAGGGAAACCAATGATACAAAAAATTAAGACCATTGGATTAAGCGCTGTCATTTTGATGATGGTGATTCTTGCGGCAGGATGTTCTTCCTCCAGTCAGATTCAGAATGAAACTACTTCAATCAATGCCGGTTCATTTGCAGGAATCAATTTAGATACTGTTAAAGCCGGGCGTTTTGATACCGGTAGGATGTGGACTTTCGATTATCCGCCTATAAAGTATTTCGAAAGTGCTTATAATTTTAAACCGTCAAAAAAGTGGTTGGATAATGCGAGAATGTCGGCTCTTCGATTTGCTAATTATTGTTCAGCATCTTTTGTTTCTGCAGATGGTTTGGTAATGACTAATCATCATTGCGGTAGGGAAAGCGTTGCTAAAGTAACAAAGCCGGGCGAGGATTTGTTTGACAACGGTTTTTATGCTAAAACTCTTTCCGATGAAAGAAAAGTACCGGGTTTATATGTAGATCAACTATTATTAATTAAAGATGTTACGAATGAAATACAAGCTGCGATTAATAAAGGAAAAACGCCGGAAGAAAAAGTTGCAAATCGAATAAAAGAAATGCAAAAAATAAAGGTAAGTGAAGAAAAAAAAACCGGATTGAGAATACAAATCGTTACCCTTTATAACGGGGCTAAATATTCGGAATACGGCTACAAAAGATATAATGATGTAAGATTGGTTTTCTCTCCTGAAGCCCAAGTGGGATATTTTGGAGGCAATGATGATAATTTTACTTATCCGCGTTATGATTTGGATGTCTCTTTTTTCAGAGTATACGGCAAAGATGGAAAGCCCTTAAAAACTAAACATTATTTTAAATGGAGCCCAAACGGCGCCACTGCCGGCGAACCTGTCTTCATTATTGGAAATCCTGGGCGTACTGATAGACTAAAAACCGTATCCGAGTTGAAATATATGAGAGATATTCAATATCCTCGCATTCTTAAATTATTAAATGGATTGGCAAATATGTATTCAACTATTATTAAAGAACATCCGGAAAAAACGGCTGAGTTACGAAATCGTCTCTTCGGAATTTCTAATTCGATAAAGGCATATACAGGAATGCTGAAAGGATTGAGAAATCCGGTTTTAATGCAGAAGAAAATAGATTTTGAACGCAAATTTCAAAATGCCGTTCATTCAAATCCTAATTTGAATAAAAAATATAGGAATGTATGGCAGAATATTTCCCGTAACGTAAGCCAAATCAGAAGAATTTCTAATCAGGCTTTTGCTCTTCAAATAAATCCGTTTTTCAGCCCTAAATATTTTATGATTGCACAGAATGTGGTTGAGTTGGCTCATCAATTAAAACTGCCTGAAGATCAACGTAAGGACATGTATAAAGGTGCGGAGCTTGATTCTACTATCAATGAAATATTCCCGGCTAATTTCGATTTTGAGAAGAATAATATTTTGTTACGGCTTGAAGTTAAAAGATTGATGGATTATCTCGGTAAGAATGATGTCTTAGTTAAAAAAATGATCGGCGATCGTACATTTGATGAGGCAGTAAAATATATTATAAATAATTCGGCAGTAACTAATGCAGACAGATTAAAGGCTCTAATTAAAAAAGGTCCTGATGCCATATTAAATTCAGATGATCCGGTTCTTTACTTTGTTATACATTCGAAAGAAAGAAGTGATAAATTGAACAAACAACTTAAACTGTTAGTAGCGCAACGACAAACATACAGCCGGTCACTCGGAAGAGCTTTATTCGATATTTACGGTACTTCAATTCCACCGGATGCTACGTTTACTTTGAGAATCGCTGACGGAGTTGTAAAAGGATATCCTTATAATGGTACTATAGCTCCCACCAATACAACATTTTACGGATTATATAATAGATATTATTCATTCCATAAAAAATATCCGTACAATTTACCAAAGAGGTGGCAAAATCCACCGGCTGATTTTAACTTGGGAACCCCGTTGGATTTTGTATCAACTAATGATATAATCGGCGGTAACTCCGGTAGCCCTGTTATAAATGAAAAAGCACAAATTGTCGGTCTCGTATTCGATGGAAATATCGAAAGCTTGCCTGGAGATTTTATTTTTGATCCCACTGTCAATAGAAGCGTTTCAGTTTCTTCGGCTGGATTAATGGAAGCCATTAAATATATGTATAAAGCAAAACGTTTAAGTGATGAATTGAAAAATGGTAAAATGGATAGCCCTGATTCTACAACGGTAAATAAATAATTTATTTTAGTTCAAATTTATATACCCGGTTTCATAAAATAAGCCGGGTATTTTTATAAGTAGTACTGAGCTTGAAGCTGGAACGATAAATACCTTACAAAAGTATGAGTAAGAGTAAGTCCATATTCAGTTCCGGCGCCTAATCTAAATTCCCTTTTACCTTCACTTTTACCAAATTCCAGACCGGCAACTACCGAAAATACTATCCCATAATCCCATGTATTCAAGTTGAAAAATGTCCGGTCATTTAACGCAAGAGGTCCTATTCCTTCCTCAATATAGAATGATTTTGAAAGGCTTTGCCAAGTCATTGCTTTAATTGAAAACCCTTTTATAAAAGGATTATATTGATTTGTATTTTCCGGTAATAAAAGATTAAAATCGGCGATGTACAAATAGCTGACTCTCATTGATAAATTTGAATTGAAACCCGGATTGAAATCTATAAACAAAGAGGAAGTAAAACTGCCCTGATTCGGGAGATTTCCTCCAATCATCCCTCCACCGAAATATCCACCTAAATTTATATTGCTTTGACCGAATATAAATATATTGCCGCAAAGAAAAATTATCGGTAAAAATTTTATTTTTTTTGCCATATTAAAAATATTCATTTATATTTTCCTTTAATCAATTAATTAAAAATTTTTATTCTCTCTATTGATGGCTAAAGTAATAATATTTTTTAAAGTATCAAAAAGGGGGCACTCATGAGAAGTACTCTTTATCATTATAAAGCAATTGTCGTTTCCGTTTATGACGGAGATACGATAACAGTCGATATAGACATAGGATTACATATTTGGAGCAGGAAAGTAAAAATTAGATTTGCAAGAATAGATGCTCCTGAGGTGAGAGGTGAGGAACGCGATAAAGGTTTGATTTCCAGAGATTATCTCAGGTGTTTAATTTTAAATAAAGAAATAATTGTACAAACTATTAAAGACGGCAAAGGTAAATACGGTAGATATATTGGGGAAATTTGGTTGAAAATAAATGAGAATGAATATTTAAATGTTAATGATGAAATGGTGAATAAAGATTTAGCCGTTTACAAATCTTATTAACATTTGCTAATTATATTTAAAATTTTGTAAGTAATAATTTAAATTTTATTTTTGATTATAAATTATTTTAATAATTCGAGATTTTAAAATGTCCAAAGTTTCAGAGATAAAAATTTTTGTAGAACTTGATAATAAAAAAATCCCTAGAAAAATTGAATGGGAGGCAACAGATGCAGGTTTCAATGGTAAAAAAGAATGTAATTCTTTCATGTTATCTTTATGGGATAAAGAAGAAAAAATTACATTGGGAATAGATTTGTGGACAAGGGAAATGCTTATCAATGATATGAATGTTCATTTCTATCAGACATTAAAAAAAATGGCAGATACCTATCAAAAAGCTACAAATGATAACGAAGTTGCCCAAATGATAGATTCTTTCAGCAACGAATTTGCGAGTAAGGTTAATCTGTTAAAAAAAGATTGAGTGAACGATTCAATAATTTGTACTCAATTAATGTTTTATATTAAACATCTTTACTGTGCTCAATATATCAAACTTTTGCTTCATTGTGAAAAAATTATAAAAAGAAATTTTTCATTGTTCCTTAGATTAATTTTTAATTTAAATCCAGGACCAAAAACAGTAATATTAAAAAATTAACTTCTGTAAAAACGTAGCTTCTAAAAAACGGAACAAATACAATAATATATTGCATCGGAATCATCTAATGATATTATACTTGTGTAGAAAACATTTGGATCTAATATTTTCGCCGGTAGCCCTCACATTAAAATATACAAAAGATAGATATTGCTTCACCGCCATTTGTGATAATAGTATTTATGTAATTAAATCAATATCTTACACATTATAATTTTATTATTTTGACTGTAACGTTAAATATGCTTGAATAATAAATGATCCGTATTTAAAAGGTGATTTTAAGGTCTTCACATTGTGAATTTTAACAAAAATCAATGTTTTTTTATAAAAGAAAAACGTTTTAAAAAGAGACTCATAAATGAATTCATTCTAAAAGGATCAAATGCTCATATTTCTATTCACAAAAAATATTTTATCAAGTTAATGTGAAGAAGAATCCGTTATAGTTCTAAACCTTACGAAGTATTTGCTTTGCAACTAAAGAGTGGAATAAAATAGGTTATCGAATTACCCTCCTAAATGAGGGCATATTTTATTGGAGAGACCTTTTAGAGCGAATACATAAATTTCAATGGAAAAGTTTTAGTTTGAACCATACAAAATTGTAGAAATAAAAACTTTCAACAATTAAATTTAAGTTTTTCATCATAATTTATAAAAACATAATAGAGAGGGAACTAAAGTGAGAAGAATTTATTTGAAATTGATTATATTATCAATCTTTTTTTCCGGTATTTTATTAGCTCAAAATTCTTCAAAGATTGGATATATTGATTCTCAATCGATTTTAAAGCAATGGCCCAAAGCTCAAAAAGCTCAGAAAACCATTCAAGCTGCCGTACAGAAAGTACGAACTTCTATGGATAACTTACAAAGGGCATATCAAAGGGAAATACAAACTTACCAGCAACAATCTGCTCTAATGCCGGCTTCAAGGAAGAAAAAAACCGAACAAAAGATAGCCAATATGGAACGGAGATATAAGCAATTAAGGGGTAAATTAGACCCTGACGGTGAAATAGCGAAGTTAAATTCAAAATTAATGAAGCCGATAATCGACAAGATTCAAAAAGTAACTAAATCCGTTGCAAGAAAATTAGGTATAAAAATCGTTTTAGATAATAATGAGCAGGTGAAAAATATTTGGTACGCCGATCCAAAATTAAATTTAACGAATAAAGTTTTAAATAAATTAATTACCGGTAAATGATATTTGCGAATTTACCGGATCATATTAACACAATAAAAAATGCCCGTAAAATACCGGGCATTTGTCTTAAGAATAAATAATTTTTTTACCCATTCATCAATTAAATCAGTTTACAAATCTATCTAGAGCAGAGAAGTAAGCTTGTCACACCATAAAACAATTATTTCATAACGCGGCAAGCCGCAAATTTAGATTTTTTAAATTTCTAATTGCTCTAATTATTCTAATTTCTAACCAAATAACAATTTACAATAACTAATAAAACAAACCATTCGCAGAATTCCCATGCTGGCAGTTCTTGTTTGTT
>CBFDUR010000079.1:0-7306 GCA_965613005.1 uncultured Ignavibacteriales bacterium | reverse complement strand
GATAATTGTTTGATTATTTGTTAGGTTTGTCTAATACTTTTCGGAGTGGACTCAAGGCTTGGTATCTTGCTGAATTAATCGTGTCGATTATTTCTCTGAAGAAATTCCTATATGCTGATATTTTATTCATGTTCAAATATATTCAATTTCTCTCACAACTGAGAGAGAAATCAAAGACAACATAAAATTCTCTCACAACTGCGGTAGATTTTTATGTCATTTTCAAATAAATGCTAACGTATTAATATAACCACTGTGTAATAACCGTAATATTTCGGTTATCACATATTGTTTATATCGGGGATAATTCAACACATGATTATACCTCAGTCCGGTATCGCCGGATTCGGTATGAATCCTTTATAGCGTTATGCACCGCTAAATTTTATTGGGAATAATCTGAAACCGGATTTTTTATATCTTCTTCGAAGGTAGGATAATCTATATCTTTGAGAAAGCTTTTTATATTGCCTATAGAATCTAATATATCATTTAAATAATCAATTATTATTCTATCTTTTTCTTTCATAGTATTGATTGGGCTTCAGCCAATATTCTCTTTCCAATAGAGAGGTTATATTATATTGAGAACGAAGTTTCGGTAATTCTTCTCGCAATTTAGAAGTAATATTTTTCAATTCAGTTTTCATATATCGAAAATCATAAATTATTTGGGAAATAGCAAATTTTATCAAAGTGCCGAACGGCCGAAGCTCACCTGCTGCTATTGAGCGCTTTGTTGAACTAAGCCCGGCCGGCGTAAAACGTCAGATTCCACGAGCTGACCTGGGTTATCAAAAAATAACATTTACTTTTGTTATAAATTATATATTTCCGGTAAATTTAACAGACACAATTTATAAACAAACCGGAGGTATATTGATGTGCACAGCAATAATCAACCGTATTACTTTTAATTGAGATCTCAAACACTGCACGGTGTGCCGCTTTTCCCTTTGGCTCATCCTTAGGCTTTGTCTTTACCCTGTTATGATATTGATCCAGCCACGTAATCTGTTCTACGATAATTTATACAAATTTAACCGGAAAAATATTTTTTATTATACTCGTAATGTGTTGTTTTTGGTAATTTCAATTTTGCCCCTGAATTTCTGAGATAATCTTGTCCCCTTGACTTTTTTATAGGTTAAAGCTAAATTTCTATTCTTTATTTAAATAGATTTGAGGTTTTGGAGAAAATTAGCATGAAACAAGAAAAAATGACAAAGTTTATAAGCACTCAAAATGCGGATAGGAAGTGGTATATTGTGGATGCTGAAGATCAAGTATTAGGCAGGCTTGCAGCTAATATTGCAAGAGTAATACGTGGTAAAAACAAACCCACCTTTACTCCAAATGCAGATATCGGTGATTTTGTAATTGTTGTGAATGCTGAAAAAGTTAAAGTTACCGGGAAAAGGGCATTATTAAAAAAGTATACCCATTATTCAGGTTATCCGGGCGGATTAAAAGTGCGGAGCTTGGAAGAGTTGAGAACAAGAAAACCGGAATTTATTATTCATAATGCCGTAAAAGGAATGCTTCCGAAGAACAGACTTGGAAGACAGCTTATTAAAAAATTGAAAGTTTATGCGGGAGAAGATCATCCTCATCAAGCTCAGAAGCCCGTCTCACTTAATTTAATGGAGAAATAATGACAGATCAAATTTTTATTGGAAGGCGAAAAACATCTGTTGCTCGAGTCATACTTAGAAACGGTAACGGCAAAATTACAGTTAACGGTAAAGAGTTTGAACATGCTTTCCCCCAGCTTCCCAATCAAGAAGATATCCTTGCTCCATTCAAGGTAACGGAGAATGAAGGGAAATATGATGTCTTGGTAAATGTAAAGGGTGGTGGAACTACCGGCCAAGCTCAGGCTATTAGGCTTGGGATTGCTAGAGCGTTGGAAAATTTAAATCCGGAATTAAGACCCAGTTTAAAAACTGAGGGATTTCTAACCAGAGATCCTCGGATGGTTGAACGTAAAAAATATGGACAGCCAAAAGCAAGGAAAAAATTTCAATTTTCGAAAAGATAGTTTATTTTTTATTAAAAATTCATATTTCCCGATTTACTGCCTGTGTCCCTTATATTGGGATTGTAAGTAAAAACGAAGGAAGTAGAAGTTAAACAGGAGAAAAAATGCAAAAGTTAGATTTAATACAGCTAATTGAAGCCGGCGCACATTTCGGACATTTAACCCGTCGTTGGAATCCCAAAATGAAACCATATATTTTTATGGAAAGAAACGGGATCCATATAATTGATCTTAAAAAAACATTACTGCTTTTAAATGAAGCTGCCGAAAATTTATCCCAAATGGTTTCTGAAGGGAAACGCGTGTTATTTGTAGGTACAAAAAGACAAGCTAAAAATATTATTGATGCTGAAGCTAAAAGATGTAATTCTAATTGGGTTAGCGAAAGGTGGCTAGGCGGAATGCTTACAAATTTTGCAACTATTCGGAAAAGCGTCAAAAGATTAAATAATATTGAAAAACATGAAAGCGACGGAACTTTCGATCAAATTACTAAGAAAGAACGCCTCTTTTTAACCCGGGAAAAAGACAAATTGAAAAGAGTCTTAGAGGGCGTCGAATCAATGAATAGACTTCCGAACGCAATGTTTGTCGTCGATATTAAAAAAGAATCCATTGCAATTAAAGAAGCAAAAAGGCTTAATATTCCTGTTTTCGCAATTGTAGATACAAATTGTGAACCTGATGAGGTTGACTTTATTATACCGGCAAACGATGATGCCGTTAAAACTATTGAGTTGATAACTAAATTTATAGCTGATACCGTTATTGAAGGTAACGTAAAAGCCGAACAGATAAAGGCTGAAGAAGCAGCGGAAAAAGAAAGATTGAAAAAAGAAAGAGAAAAAGAAAAAGAGGAAGAAGCTGCGGAAAGAGAAAGATTGAAAAAAGAAAAAAAGGAAGAAGCAGCGGAAAAAGAAAGATTGAAAAAAGAAAAGGAAAAAGAGAAAGAAGTTGCGAAAAAAACAGAGTCTAAATCCGATAAAGCAGATAAAAAATTAGAAGTGAAAATAAAAGAAAAAGATGATAAAGACACTGCTGATGTTGATGAAAATACAGGAGAATCTGAGCCTGCAGTTCAAGAAAAAAGTGAAAACCGGTCTGAACAATCTTCTTCCTAATCATAAAATAAATTAAGGAAATATTATATTATGGCTATTACTGCTGCACAAGTAAATGAATTAAGGAAAAAAACCGGTGCAGGGATGATGGATTGTAAAAAAGCCCTCACCGAAGCTGATGGCGACTTCGAAAAAGCCATCGAAATACTTCGTAAAAAGGGTGCTTCGGTTGCCGTTAAAAGAGCAGAAAAAGTTGCTAATGAAGGGATCGTTTTGACTAAAGTTTCCGATGATAAAACCAAAGGAACCATAGTTGAGATAAACTGTGAAACGGATTTCGTAGCTAAAAGCGAAGATTTTGTAAAGTTTGCAAACGAAACTCTCGATGGGATTTATTCTACAAATCCTTCAAGTGTTGAAGACCTTTTGGAGAAAAATCCATCTGTAAAAACCGCTCTTTCCGAAGTAATGGGAAAAGTCGGCGAGAAGATAAATATTACCCGTTTTGCCATCGAAAATGCCTCTAACGGTTTAATCGTCGATTATGTCCATCCGGGAGCTAAGCTGGGTGTATTGGTGAAATTTGACAATGCCGATACCGTAAAAGATGAATTGTCTGTGTTAGGGAAAGACCTTGCAATGCAAGTAGCTGCGATGAATCCACTTTTTATTCACCGCGATGAAGTATCACAAGAAACAATCAACAAGGAAATAGAGATTTATAAAGAAGTTTCCAGAAAAGAAAAAAAGCCGGAGCAAATGCTTGAAAAAATCGCTAACGGGAAACTTAAAAAGTTTTTCCAGGAAAATTGTTTTTTAGAGCAGTCCTTTATTAAAGACAATACAAAAACAGTGAAAGACTTAATTGAAGATTTAAATTCTAAACACAGGACGGATATTAAAATTGTTCTTTTCCATCGATTCCATTTAGGGGACGAAAAAAAATAATTTTATTTGAAGGTCTTAATTGTAATTAAGACCTTTTTTTATGTAAATTCTTAAAAGATTATTAAATCTATTGTATTTTTAAAAGGATATTTTAAAAAGTTAACTTTCTTAGAGACAAAATATAATGAGTTGACTTATTCAATTTATCCGGTATAAATTGCACTTGGAGAGAGTTAAATATGAATGAATTAAAATATAAAAGACTTCTGCTTAAACTGAGCGGAGAATCGCTCATGGGGAAAAAAGGATTTGGTATAGACCATAATGTATTAGAATTTTTTGCAAGTGAAATAAAAAAAATTCACGAAATCGGCGCTCAAATTGGAATTGTAATCGGAGGTGGAAATATTTACAGAGGCTTAAGTGCCGCCGATCAGGGCATCGATCGGGTTACCGGCGATCAAATGGGAATGCTGGCCACAATGATAAATTCTCTCGCTCTTCAAAATGCTATTGAACATGTCGGTATTTACACAAGATTAATGAGCGCCATTCACATGGAAGAAATTGCAGAACCGTACATTCGCAGAAGGGCAATACGTCATCTAGAAAAAAATAGGGTGGTTATCTTTGGATCGGGTACGGGACACCCTTATTTCAGTACCGATACTGCTGCCTCTTTAAGAGCCGTAGAAATTAATGCCGATGCAATAGTTAAAGGTACGCGAGTGGACGGAGTTTTTGACTCCGATCCGGAAAAAAATCCCGATGCATCTAAATTTGAGAACATTTCTTACTTGGATATATTAAAAAATAATCTCAGGATTATGGATTTAACGGCGGTTAGTCTTTGTCGTGAAAATAATCTACCGATGGTTGTATTTAATATGGGTTTAAAGGATAACTTGCTAAAATTAGTCAGGGGTGAAAATATCGGTACGATTATCACTCATTAAATTTATGAGTTTCCTCTAAAAAGGTAATTCTGTAAAATTCGTTTCTCATTTCTAAAAGAACAAAAATTTAAAATACTTTTTATATCCATATATTTTGTTGTTTTTTAGAAACGACTTCTTTTTCTATTTGAGCAGATGTAATAAATTCCTTCCCATATTATTATGTCTTTAAAACGAAAGTGAGAAATATCTTTTTGAAATGAAGATTTCTCAGTTGTACCGTTTCTTCTAAATGACAGTTCTTTTTCACTTGTAATTTCGAGCAAAATAAATTTTTTAAAAAAGCTTTTTCCCAATTTTTTACTCGTTCTTTATTGCGAACACGTTAATTGTGGAAGTAACAACATTTTCGAAAACATATTTTTCTAATTTCAAGATTTGAAATTAAAATTTTTTATCTCTGTTTTTCCCAAAGGCGGACATTCTAAAGTTATCCTTTATAATCAATTTGAATTATGTTTTGATGAATTCTTTCTAATTTGTCAATTATGCCACTTTTTTAATGCTTAAATTTTTTTATTTTTACGAATCTAAATCAAAGAATAAACATCAAATATAATATTTCATTTTATGGCTCATAAAAAAAGTAAACAAAGAGAAAGACAAATCGGGAAAAAACAACCGGCAAAAAAGCATTTAATTAATCCAAGATATAGGAGCACTATTTGGACGATAATTATAGTAGTTATTTTATTAATCTTTTTTATTATTAATAATACCAGAAGTTTACCCGAACAGGGACCTTATCCTCCCAACTATAACGCAGCTACGGAAAGAGGTCCTGATACTGTCATAAACAAAAAATTGCAAATGGATACTCACATAAATGATTTAAAATAATAACTTATTATAAGGAATTTGCTTTATGATTAGGAATCTGCTGGTTATATTATTGTTTATATCAACAATTTCGCTGTTTGGTCGTTCAAAAAATTCAGATAAAATTCAATCAAAAGAAACGAAGATCGTTACACAGAATGAACAAACGGTAGCTGTTGACGAAAACAAAGCCCCAAATTTTTCACTTGTTGATACGAAGGGTAAAAAAATATCTTTGTCGGACTACAAAGGTAAAGTTGTAATAATAGATTTTTGGGCTACTTGGTGTCCGCCTTGTCGTAGAAGTGTTCCAGACCTGATCGCTATACAAAAAAAATATGAAGGTAAAGTTGTAATTATCGGTATCTCATTGGACATCGAGACTAAGGGCGACGTACCTGGATTTATTAAGAATTTTGGGATCAATTATCCTGTGGTATATGGTACAAATAAAGTGGTTCAAGAATACGGCGGTATTCAAGCTATCCCTACTTCATTTATCATCGACCAAAAGGGAAATGTTGTCAGAAAGTATATCGGTTTAACACCTAAAAGTATCTACATTAGTGAGATTAAAAAACTTTTGGGCGAATCTTAACTGCTGATTTTTTTTGAGAGTTGTCTTAAAAGTGGCGTTTTTAATTCTAAACGAATGTAAGAAATTTTAAATATAAAATTTATTTTATCTCTTTGTATTTCGGAATCATAACATAATACTTATGAGGCAGCCTCCTTTGAAAGGAACTAAATTCTCCCTCTGTTATTTAATTACTTTATTCACGCTTGCTTTATTGATTCTGCCAAGCCCCTTTCTTATTTTTTAAACAAATATAATATCAGGCTGATAATGATGCTTAAAATTATTGATGTGACAATGGGAAAATAAAAAGTGAAATTCTTTCTCTTGATATAAATATCTCCCGGTAACCTACCAAAAAATGGAATTTTATCACCAAATAAAAATAATATTCCTATTGCAATGCTGATTATCCCTATTAAAATTAATATTTTTCCGAATGGTTGAAATTCTTGAAACATATATTTATGTGCAATTCTTTTAAAAAAATATTTCCGTAACTAAAAAGTTATTGAAAAAATGAATCAATTACAGATAAGAATAAAATGATAAACTCAAGGCTATTTTAAAATAAAAAAAATATAACCCTTCAAGGAATGGAATACGAATTAAAAACATTTTAATTTAGCCGTGAGATTGTTCGCAAGGCTAAATCATGGTTAAGTTTTTTACCGGTTGTTTTCAGTTTTTAATTATTTGTATTCGAATTATGGATGTCATTATTGACCGGTCTTTTCATAAATAGAAATTAAATAAAATATTAAAAAATAATACAGGGCAAAACATATTACTCACTCATTTTAAGAAAAAACCTATCCTTTTACTATTGCTTCTTTTTGTTCTCGCAGTAGTCTTCATCTTTTAGAAATATATAATTGTTCTGATGCAGGTCCATGAAGGAATCAGCTAAGGGAGTGGAATAAAATAAGTCATCCATTTATAATTTCTAAAGTCTTTAATAACA
>CBFDUR010000078.1:0-7327 GCA_965613005.1 uncultured Ignavibacteriales bacterium | reverse complement strand
AAGATTTACCAATAATTTTTCATAGTAATTAATCGATTAACTTCTTAATTTAAAATAAAAAACCGACCTGAGATTCATTTCAAAAAAGAAAAAGGAGTAAATCATGATAAAACGTTTACGAAAATTGTTTTTACCGATATTGATTTCGGTAGCATCATTTTTATTCGGCGCATTTATTGTGTCTCATACTCAAAATAAGCCTGTAACACGTCAAATAGTATCTTATGCTGAAAAAATAATGGGGCTTAATTTTACAACTGCAGAACAAGACTCTATGCTGGGTTTATTAAATTCACGACTTAAGAGTTATAAGCGGATAAGAGAAATAAATCTAAATAATAGTGTACCTCCTGCTATACTTTTTAATCCGATTCCCGAGGGATTTAAACTTCCGAAGGGTAAATCTTCCTTTAAAATGAGCGATTATTCTAAAACAAAGATGCCTGAAAACTTGAATGATCTAGCTTATTATTCAATAGGTCAATTAGCATATTTACTTAAAACGCGAAAAGTAACCTCGGTAGAATTGACTAAGATGTTTCTTCACAGATTAAAGAAATATGGACCGGAGCTTCATTCTACAATAACACTAACAGAAGCACTTGCAATGAAGCAGGCTGAAAAAGCCGATAAGGAAATTTCAGAAGGTAAGTATAAAGGACCGCTTCAGGGAATTCCTTTTGGAGTAAAAGATTTGCTTGCCGTGAAAGGATATAAAACTACCTGGGGAGCTGCACCATATAGAAATCAAATGATAGATGAAAATGCAACTGTAGTTAAAAGATTGGAAGATGCCGGCGGAGTGCTGGTAGCTAAATTAAGTATGGGAGCTTTGGCAATGGGTGATGTATGGTTCGGTGGCAAAACAAGAAATCCTTGGGATACTACCCAAGGCTCTAGCGGTTCATCCGCGGGACCTGCTGCTGCTGTTTCTGCAGGGCTAGTTCCGTATGCTATTGGAACCGAAACTTGGGGTTCAATTGTTTCTCCTTCTACCCGATGTGGTGATACTGGTTTACGGCCGACTTACGGCAGGGTAAGCAGAACCGGTGCTATGGCACTTAGCTGGTCTATGGATAAAATTGGACCTATTAGCAGAAATGTTGAAGACGATGCTATTGTTTTTAATGCTATTTATGGCCCCGACGGTATCGACCAAACGTTGTATAATGTCCCTTTTAATTATGAACCTCATATAAAATTAAAAGGACTGAGAATTGGATATCTGGTAAATGATTTTAATAAAAATTATAAATTTAAATCCGAAGATTCACTAACCATTGAAGAAATGAAAAAACTCGGTGCAATATTAGTACCGATAAAACTCCCTGATTTACCGGTAAACGACATCTCATTTATTCTGGATGCAGAAGCAGGCGCATCTTTTGATAAATTGACTAGAAGTAATAGAGATAGTTTGCTGGTCAGGCAAGGTAAAAACGCTTGGCCGAATATTTTTAGAGCTGCCAGATTTATCCCGGCTGTTGAATATATCAATGCAAACAGGATAAGATTTCTTTTAATCCAACAAATGGATAAAATGTTTAAAGAAAACAAAATTGATATGTATTTAGCTCCTTCGTTGGAAGGTGATAATTCGCTGGTAACTAATTTAACCGGGAATCCGCTGGTAGTACTTCCCAACGGATTTACTAAAGATGGTCATCCGACTAGTATTACTTTCGTAGGGCAATTATTTACAGAAGGTAAAATACTTGCTGTTGCAAAAGCATATCAGGATGCTACCGGATTTCAATTGAAACATCCGCCGATGTTTAAATAAGAATAATTCCATTTCTGATGAATAGAATTTGACTTTATAAATATAAAATTTGAAAGGAGCGATTACTTCAAGACGGTTTACATGCATTTAAATTGAAGACATTAAGCAAAGATTAAATCCTTTGATAAACCTTTTTCTACTTTCATTAAACATTGATTAAAAAGTAATCCTTTTAACGATAATATTTCTAGAAAAAGAATCACTTTCAGTAAAATATAGATTTGTTGGGAAACATGATGAGTGAAGAAAAAAAGAAATTTATTTATAGTTTAAGTGTTTCTACCGGTTTTATAATTCTACTTTGGTTAATTCTTTTAACCGGTTTGTTATTCCATTTGAATTTATATGTATTTGGAGTATATCCGCGCAAGTTAAGCGGTCTAATCGGAATATTTACCGCACCGTTAATACATGCGGGGGTCAAACATTTGTTATCCAACTCCATTCCATTATTTTTTTTGGGAACAGGAATGTTTTATTTTTATAGAAAAGCTGCAGCCAAAGTTTTTATTTCCGTTTACTTGATACCGGGAGTTTTTGTCTGGCTAGTCGGCAGACCGGCTTATCATATTGGTGCAAGCGGAATGGTTTATGGATTTGTAACATTCATATTTTTTAGCGGAATAATTAAAAGGGATACCGGATCAATAGCTTTAGCTCTTATAGTTACTTTTCTATATGGAGGTTTAGTAATAGGTATAATCCCTCAGAACGATGGTATTTCATGGGAGTATCATTTGTTCGGGTCACTTACCGGAATTGTTTGTGCTTTTATTTTTCGAAAATCAGATCCGTATAAAAGATATGAATGGGAAGATGAAGAAATAGATGATGATGTTAAGCTGGAGATTTCTTACGATCGTGAACCTCCGTTTAATTAATCTCATATTTAACTCCGGACTCCGTAAATTTTTTACTAAAAAACTTTAATATCTGATAAACACTGATTTACACAGATAAAGGAATCGACGTAAATACACCCATGATAAACTAATAAATTCAACTTTAGTGATGATTTTAGGCTAACGACAATTTCTTCAGCGGTCATTGCATACAAACTATTTGCAATTTGCTCAACTTGTTTTAGATTGTTAAACAAGAGTCTTCCGATTCTTTTTATTGGGGATAAGAGATATATCCATTATAACGTTCAAGTAAAAATCTCAAATAGCATTTATTAAATCAAATTTTTATCCTATACGATTTTTCCTATTGCATTTAGGAATTACATTTACAATTTTAAAGAATTCAATATGAAAAAATAGAATTAATTACTTAGTTCCGTTCAATCACAGCAGAACAAAAAATGAGCGTTTAGATTTAGTTGATCCTTTTCACAAATTAATGAATGATGTGTATCTAAAAAGGTAGTTCCTAATTTTTTCAAATTGTGAATATTAACAAAATTCAAAACTTTTTCACCGGAAAAATACCTTTTTAGAAAATACTCATGAATTGCGTCTAAAATTATATTACAAAAATATTTCTATTTCTGAAAAAAACGATGGAAATATGCCACGAATAAATTTTCACCGGTGTGGGTTTGATTCTGAATCCGGTGGAAACGACATAAAAAAAGACCAAATATTATTTCAAAAATCAGAAGATAATGAAAGCAAGCTATTCATTAATAAATATAAATCATTTCAAGTCAATCTTCATTGTTGAATTAATCTTATTTATAATTTTTTGTCCGGTTGTTCTATCTGATTCAATTTTATATGCTCAGGTGAAAGATATGAACTTTGAACATATTATGAGTGATAAAGGTTTATCTCAAAATACAATTCATAGTATTCTACAAGATAAAGAAGGTTTCCTTTGGTTTGCTACCGAAGATGGGCTCGATAAATATGATGGATATAAGTTTACCGTATATAAAAACGATCCTCATGATTCGAGTTCTATTTCCGATAATTTTATTTGGACAATTTATGAGGATAGAGCCGGTACGTTATGGATAGGTACTAATAACGGAGGTTTAAGCAGGTTTAATAGAAATACTGAAAAATTTATTAATTATAAAAACAATCCTAACGATTCTACTAGTTTGAGCAGCAATAACGTAAGAACAATTCTTGAAGATACGTATGGAAATCTTTGGGTTGGTACTGAAGGCGGAGGATTAAATAAGTTTGATCGAAAAAATAATACTTTTATACATTTTATACATAATTCAAAAAATCCTTCCAGTTTAAGTGATAATATCGTCCTTGATATTTATCAAGACCATGAGGGTGTATTGTGGGTCGGTACCGATGGAGGGTTGGATAAATTTAATTATCTAACAGGAAAGTTTGAGCATTTTGTCCATAAACCGGATGATCCTTCCAGCATTAGTAATAATGTTGTTTTTTCATTGCTTGAGGATAATTCAAAAAATTTCTGGGTAGGTACTCTCAATGGATTTAATTTATTTGATAGGAAACAAAAAAAATTCACAAGATTTTATAGTAATGCGGATATTTCCAGTAATTTGGACAATGGAAGGATAAATTCAATTTTAGAAGATAAAACCGGCACACTTTGGGTAGCAACGGGTGGAGGCTTATATCAATTTAATAAAAAATTGAAAAAATTTATTAGTTTAGGCCGTACCGGCTCCCACAAAACCACATTGAGTAATACTAATGTTCTTTCTCTTTATCAAGATAATTCCGGACTTATTTGGATAGGAACTGCGGATGGGGGAATAATTAAATTTGATAGAGAAAGAACGAAATTTATGCATTTTCAACATAATCCGGCAAATTCTAATAGTTTAAGCTATAATACGGTTCGATCTATTTATCAAGATAAAAACGGGATTTTATGGATTGGAACATTAGGCGGTGGGCTTAATAGATATGACGGTAAAACCGACCATTATACACATTATCTCCACATAAAAAACGATCCTTACAGCTTAAGCGATAATTCGGTTACATCGATTTATCGCGATAAATCCGGAGAATTATGGGTCGGAACCTGGAGCGGCGGATTAAATAAAATGATTAAATCTTCGGATAAACATCCTGAGCATGCAATATTTAAGCATTTTACTCATAATGATTCTAACCCACACAGTTTAAGCAATAATATCATACAGTCGATATATGAAGATTCTTATGGAAGACTTTGGATCGGTACAGGCCTGGGATTGGATATTCTATATAGGAAGACAAACAAATTTTATAATTTTATAAATAATCCAGATGATTCTACCAGTATTAGTGGTAATCAAATTCAATCTTGTATAATAGAAGACAAAAACGGAAATCTTTGGGTAGGTACGTGGAACGGTTTGAATAAAATAGACCTTTCCACCGTACCTTTAAAACCTCCCTATGGCAAGTTGAAGTTTCAAAGATATTTTCATAATTCGGATAATCCCAATAGTCTAAGTGATAACCGCATAATTTCAGTTTATGATGATAAAGAAGGTAATTTATGGTTCGGTACTTATGGCGGTGGGATAAACGAACTTACTTTTGATCAAGAAAATAAAAAAAGTGCAGATGCAAAGTTTATTCATTATCTTGCAAAAGATGGACTAGTTAGTAATATTGTTTATGGTATATTAGGTGATAATGCCGGAAATTTGTGGGCAAGTACCGATAACGGTTTGTCTAGATTTAACCCTAAAACAGGAACATTCAGGAATTACTTTCAAAGTGACGGCTTACAAGGAAATCAATTTTATTGGGGGGCAAGTTTTAAAGGGAAAAATGACGAACTCTTCTTTGGCGGAACTAACGGAGCTAATGCTTTTTATCCTTCTAGTTTGAGAGATAATAAACATATACCACCTATTGTTATAACAGGCTTCCAAATTTTTAATCAATCTGTAAAAATAGGCGGTAAAAAATCCCCTCTGAAAAAATCAATAACCGAAACACATAATTTAGAATTGAGTTATAATCAAAATGTATTCTCCTTTGAATTTGCTGCTTTGGATTTTACGGCTCCCAATAAAAATCAGTATAAATATATGATGCAAGGATTTGATAAACACTGGATTTTTGCGGGGAATCGGAGGTATATTACTTATACAAACTTAGACCCGGGCGATTATACGTTTAGGGTGATCGGTTCGAATAACGATGGAGTGTGGAATAATATAGGAACGTCAATCAATGTTACAATTCTTCCTCCTTTCTGGAGAACGTGGTGGTTTATATTAACCTCATTGCTTGTAGTCGGTGGGATAATTGCTGTTTTTATAACTTCAAGGATTAGAAATCTTCTTGCAATAGAAAGATTCAGAACAAAATTGGCAGCCGATCTTCATGATAATATTGGATCGAGCCTTACTGAAATATCGATTTTAAGTGAAGTAATATCGAAAAAATTAAAATCGAGTAACAGCGAAATAATGAAAAACTTGAGGATGATAAGTAATAATTCGAGGAATCTTATAGACAGCATGAGTGACATTGTATGGCTTGTAAATCCCAAACGAGATTCTCTTTATGATCTCATTCTCCGTTTGCGGGATACTTATAGCGAGCTATCTTCATATACAAGTATTTCATTTAGATCCGAAAATATAAAATCACTCGAAAAAGTATCTCTTTCGATGGAACATCGTCAACATCTCTATTTAATATTTAAAGAAGGAATAAACAATTGTATTACACATAGTGGATGCACCGAAATATCTCTCAATGCTTTTGTAAGAGGGAAAAAATTGGAGATGATTTTAACGGATAATGGTTCCGGCTTTGATGTAACTAAATTATCGACTGGAAATGGATTAGAAAATGTTCAGCGAAGAGCAAGATTAATCGGAGGCGAGCTTTTTATTAAGTCAAAAATAGGAAAGGGAACAACAATTCATTTTATAGGTAATATATTATAATTAAATACTGGTTCTAGGATAATTGCAATTCTGATAAATATATTAAATTCTTGTATATTGCAGTTAAATTAGGAGGTTTTTATGATCCGTGTAATTGTTGTTGAAGATAATGATGCCATACGCGAAGGTTTAAAAATATTGATAGAGGGAACAGACGACTATAAATGTATAGCTGCTTTCTCCAATTGTGAATTCATGCTTAAAAATTTGAGTAAATTAAATCCTGATGTTTTATTGATGGATATAGGATTGCCGGGTATGAACGGTATTGAAGGTATTAAACGTGCTAAAGCCATATTAGATGATTTAACAATATTAGTATTAACCGTATACGAAGAGAACGATTTAGTATTTGATGCAATTTGTGCCGGCGCATGTGGTTACCTGGTAAAAAAAACTCCCCCGGCTCGTCTTTTGGAGGCAATTCAAGAAGCTTATAAAGGCGGCGCACCGATGAGTTCGCATATAGCTAGAAAAGTAATCGATTTCTTTCAGCAAAAAAAACAAGTTGATTCTAAAAAACCCCAAAATCTTTTAACTCCACGCGAAAAGGAAATCCTAAGTGGACTTGTTGAAGGAAATAGCTTTAAAGCTATCGCCGATTCGCTTTATATAAGTGTGGAAACTGTTAGATTTCATTTCCGCAATATTTATAAGAAACTTCATGTACATTCTCAGTCGGAAGCCGTTGCAAAAGCAATTAG